>JBMLQZ010000072.1:0-21491 GCA_049241285.1 Chitinophagaceae bacterium
CAAAAATCCAATCTCGATAAATAAAAATGGTAACAGCCATTATAAAAATAGCAACTACACTTCTTAAAATGTGTGATCTTAACTCTTCTAAATGATCTATAAAACTCATCTCTGCTTTTTGATCACTATTTCTTCTAAAACTTGCAGCCATTGAAATTATAATTATGAAATTAACATGTGTAAGAAATGGTTAATGAAACAAACTAATTGTGTTCAATAAGTTTATAATAAAACTTTCATTTTTACCATTTCTATTCTTGTATCGCTAACAGTTAATACATCAAACTGATAATTATGAATAATGATTGTTTCTGATTCTTTTGGAATAGTTTCGAAATGATTAATGATATATCCACTTAAAGTTTCTGAGGTTTGTTCTGGAAAGTCAAGCTGGTATTTTTCATTCAAATAATCAATTTCTAGTCTTCCACTAAAAATAAATTCATCTTCTGCTAATTGCTTTTCTACAAAATCTTCTGTATCATATTCATCTTTTATCTCTCCAAAAATTTCTTCTAATACATCTTCTAAAGTAATAATACCGGCAGTTCCACCAAATTCATCAACCACCCATGCAATTGTTTTACGCTCTTTTGTAAACTTATTCATTAAATCTGTTGCACTCATGCTTTCTGGAACAGCAGGAATGGGTAATAAAATTTCTTGAATATTTTTTGGCTTTTTGAAAAAATCTAGTGAATGAACGTATCCTACAATTTGATCAATAGATCCATCATAAATAATTAACTTACTAAGTTTGGTTTGTATGAATTGATTTTTAATTTCTTCAATATCGGTATCAATTTCTGCTGCTTCAATTTCGGTACGAGGAACCAAACATTGACGAATTTTTATGGAAGGAAGACTTAATGCATTTTCAAATAATTCTGTATTTAATTCTTGATTATCGTCGTCTTGTTCTTTTGTTTGTTGAAAGAAATGTTCTAAATCTACTTTATTAAATGCGTTGGCTTTATCGCTAATTTTTACATTGAATAAATACTTCAAAATCCATTGAGCCAAGCCTACAAAAAAGTTGACGATTGGCAAAAACAATTCGTGAAAAAAATTAGCAACAGGTGCAAAAAAATGAAGCAATGTTTCACTAGTGGCTCTAAATACCGCTTTTGGAATAAACTTGCCAAAAACCAATACTACAATTGCTGAAAAAACTGTATCGATAAATAATTTCAAATACTCATTTTGAATTTCTGCAGGATTCCATAAGCTTAAACGAATTAACTCATCAAACAATAAACCGTAAATCACTAAAAAAATATTCATTCCTACCAAACAAGTACCAATAAATTTAGTAGGCTCATCTACAAAAGCAGACAAAATAACTCCACTACGTTTTCCTTGCTTTTTCTTTAACTCAATATTTAATCTATTGGCACTAATAAATGCAATTTCGTATCCTGCAAAAAATGCTATAAAAATTAAAGTGATTACTATACCTATAATTACCAAAGTAGTTACCGCCATATTTTATTTTAAAGTAGTCACAAAATTAATGTAGAAACGAATGTATTGTGCATTAATAAAAAATGCCGGGTAAAAACCCGGCAACTTTAGCCAATAGAGCAACATAAAAACTATTGACTGGTTGTTTTAAACGCTACTACATATAACCTATTTAAAATCTACCGTACAATTTTGGCAATTCATTTCTATTTTAGTTCCTTTTCCATCGCCTACAACTGCAGTAAACTTGCTATTGATACTATCATCGCCTGCAAACCTTTCTACAGAACGTTGAACTGCTCTTAATTGTGATGCTAGATTGTCTGTTTCTTTTGATGTTTTTATTTCTTTACCCTCATAAGGTTTCTTCTCAAAATCGGCATAAATATTACTATAAGCACCTATGAAATGTAAGGTATAATTTTTTACATTACGCATTGGTAAACGAATATCTGCATACTTATTATCGAAATTGATTGACTTTATAGAAGCTGCAATATTTCTAATTTTTACATCGGCATTGGTGCCTGTTAATTCTATTGAATTTAATAACTTAGTAATACGTAAATTTCCATAGTTTTTACGACCTTGAAAGCTGCCAACTTCTTCTATTTCGTACTCATCGTTGGTACTTTTAGCCATCAACTTATCTACTGAAGCCATTTCTATTGTTGCATATTTTGTATCAATATCTGCATCACCTACTTCTCTTGCAGTAAAGCGTCCGTTCATAAAATCAATCTCAGCTACTTTAATATTTCCTGCGGCAACATTGGCATATTTTGAACGAAGAAAGAGTGTTCCTACATCTTGCAACTCTAAACTACCATTGGTAATATCGGCATCTAACTTTGTTACATTGGTACCTACCACAACATCGGAATATTTACTTTCAATATCTAGTTTATTGTCTTTAGGAATATAAATTGTTACCAAACGTTTAGCATTAGACTTTGTACGAATATTTTCTCCCTCTCCATTAAAAATTGCTACACCACTTGCAGATCCACCGCTCCATGCATAATTGTTACCAAAGTAACTATAAGTGCCGCTTCCTACAGAACCAGATTTAATACGAATAGTGGTACCTAAAGATTTTAAACTAATATTCAATTTCTCGAACCATTCTTCATCTGATAATTTATTAGCATCACCTTCAAAATAAATAGTTGTTACAACTTTTACTTTGGGTTGATCCCATGTTTTTACTTCAATGCTTCTACTAGTGTTTTCTACAAAAATATCTGCGGTTTTAGAAGCGTTTACCTCAACGGAAACTTCTTTACTTTTTAAATCTTCGTTCTTGTTTTTGTTTGAAGATGAATTGTTTGCTGGGGAACTTCTTCCTATTACAACAATATCGTCATTTTTAGATTGCTGTGCTTGTATATGCATTAAAAAACAAGCTGAGGTAAGGGCTGTAAGTACGAATTTATTTTTCATAATTTATGTATTTAAAAAGAATAATTAAATGTTTAAAAAGTAGGTTTTAGTGGTATCTACTGGAGATCTATTTTGCTTATACCGATTGTTTGTTTTATTTATTTCTCCTTGCAATTGTTTCAGTAGAATAAGTTTATGTTGATAGATATTGATTAATTGATCAAGCAATTCATCTGAAAACCCTGTTTTACGCATCTCTTTTTTCAACTGAATTTCGTCTTTTTCCATTTGCTTCATTTGCAATGAAAAATCTTTAAAATATGATGGACTTTCTGCATTAAGCGGTGTGTTATTTATTCTTGCTCTTTGCAAATTAATTACTTGCCTAAAAGTATTTTCAACGCTAGCCAATGCTTGCCAATTATCTGTTGTATTGTTTTGTAGATTTGGTTGAATACGCTTTGGTTGAATATTTTTTTCAGTTGTTCTTTGTTGTTTTTTTGATGAATTTGAAACAATACTTTTAAAACTATTATCAGTAGGTTGTGTAATGGTTTTATTTAACCCATTTGGAATTTCACTAGTTTTTATTTTTTCAGGAGGAGTATTACCAACAGAAGAAGTGCTTTGCTGAGGTGAATTTTGCAATAAAACAAACAAACCAAAACCTGCTAAAACAATAACACAGGCAGCTGCTGCATATTTAACCAATGAAACTATTTTTAATTTTTTTTGGGGCACAACTTCTTTTTGTATTTGCAGCCAAACCTTAGAGCTAGGCATATCAACATCTAACTCATCTAGGTGATTTTGTATATGTTTTTTAAACTCATCCATAAATCGTCATTTCTTTAGTGATTCTTTCTTTTAAAAGTTGTCTTGCTCTATGATATTGACTTTTACTTGTACTTTCAGAAATACCTAAGCAATTGGCTATTTCTTTGTGACCATAATTTTCAATCACATATAAGTTAAATACTTGTCTACATCCATCTGGCAAAGCCTTTATTTGTTGATGTACCAAATTCATATCTACACTAGTAAACCAATCAGTATCGGCATCATTTGTTTTTAATTCATGTTCAGTATCATCCCAATCATTAAAATAAAATTGTTTTTTACTATGTCTAATACATTCATTTACCACTATTCTTCTTAACCAACCACCAAATTGCATCGCTTCTTTTAATTGGTGTAAGTTTTTAAATGCTATAATAAAGGCTTCTTGTAAAACATCTTCTGCATCTACCCTATTACCAATCATTCTTACGCATATATTGTACATAGCTTTACAATATTGGGCGTATAAACTTGCCAAAGCCTCACTATTTCCATTCTTTGCTTTTTGAATAGTGTCAGTTAGTATGTGTTGTACGTTTTCCAAGAAAATGTTGCTGCTATTAAGAGTACAAGTTGATTAAAAGGTTGGAAAAGTGAGAAAAAATTTTTTAAATAAAAAAAGCCTCCCATTTTTTGAGAGGCTTTTCGATGTTGATAGAACGAAAAATATTATAATAATTCTTTCGCTAACAAGTATTCAGCAATTTGTACAGCATTAGTTGCTGCACCTTTACGTAAGTTATCGCTAACAATCCACATGTTTAAAGTTTTCGGTTGTGTTTCATCTCTTCTCAATCTTCCTACAAAAACCTCGTCTTTTTCATGTGCCCATAATGGCATTGGATACAATTGAGTAGCATCATCGTTTTGAACAATTACACCAGGTGCATTTTCTAAAATAGATTTCACTTCTGCCAAATCAAATTCATTTTCAAACTCAATATTTACACTTTCGCTATGACCACCAACTACTGGAATACGAACGGTAGTTGCAGTAACTTTTATGCTATCGTCTTGCATAATTTTGCAAGTTTCTTTTACCATTTTCATTTCCTCTTTCGTATATCCATTATCTAAGAAAACATCAATTTGAGGAATTACATTTAGGTCGATTTGATATTTATAAGCCATAGGTCCATCTACACCCTTACGCTCATTAAACAATTGGTCAACAGCAGCTTTACCGGTACCTGTAACACTTTGATAAGTACTTACTACTACTCTTTTAATTTTATATTTTGCATGTAACGGTTGTAAAGCCACTACCATTTGAATAGTGCTACAATTTGGATTAGCAATAATTTTATCATCAGCAGTTAATACATGAGCATTTACTTCTGGTACAACTAATTTTTTAGTAGCATCCATACGCCAAGCACTACTATTATCAATAACCGTAATACCAGCTTCTGCAAATTTAGGAGCCCACTCTAATGATGTGCTTCCACCAGCTGAAAATATAGCTACAGCAGGTTTTGCGGCAATGCCATCTGCCATGCTTACTACTTTATAGCTAGCTCCTTTAAATACAACTTCTTTACCTACAGATCTTTCAGAAGCTACAGGAATTAATTCTGCAACAGGAAAATTTCTTTCTGCTAATACTTGCAACATTTTGGTGCCTACTAATCCAGTGGCTCCTACTACGGCTACTTTCATTTTTTGTTTCTCCCTTGTTTGGTTGTTTTTTACAACTTTTTTTGATGATGAAATAAAATTTTACTAAAACAAAACAGCCTCCCCAATTTGGGAAGGCTGTTGCTGTATTTTATATATACAAACGCTTATACCTTCCCTTTTGAGAATAGCTTAATACGTTTGATATTTTTTATTGTTTTAATCATTTTGCTATGCGAATGTAAAAGGATTATTGCATTTCTTCCAAAAAAATTAATTTTTTAAATGAAATTATAAATAAACGGTTATTTACACCAAACTAATATCGAAGCTAGAAAGTTGTACAAATTGAGCAATTCGATCATTAATTTCTTCATGCGTTAAAGCTCTTAAACGTTCAGTTCCAAATTTCTCCACACAAAAACTTGCCATTGCACTTCCAACAATAATACCTGTTTTCATGTTTTCGAAACTAATGTCTTTTGTTTTTGCTATGTGTGCAATAAATCCACCAGCAAAAGTATCGCCAGCACCTGTTGGGTCAAATACATCTTCTAAAGGTAACGCTGGTGCAGAAAACACTTTGTTTTCATGAAACAATAAAGCTCCATGTTCCCCTTTTTTAATAATAACAAATTTGGGCCCCATTGCACTTATTTTTTGTGCAGCACGTACTAATGAATAATCTCCACTTAATTGTCTGGCTTCACTATCGTTCACCATTAACACATCTACCAATGCTAATGTTTTCTTTAATTCATCTAACATAATGTCCATCCAAAAATTCATGGTGTCCATTACTATTAGTTTGGGTCTGTTTTTCAATTGTTCTATTACACTTCTTTGAACTGCAGGAACTAAATTTCCCAACATTAAAAATTCACAATCTTGATAGCTATCTGGTACAACAGGCTCAAAATTTTCTAATACATTTAATTCTGTTACCAATGTATCTCTAGAATTCATATCCATGTGGTAGCGACCGCTCCAAAAAAATGTTTTTTCGTCTTTTTTTATTTGAACACCTTCTAAATTAACATTTCTAGCAGTTAACGCATCTAATTCTGCTTGGGGAAAATCGCCACCAACTACAGATATTTGTTTTACACCTGTAAAATTGCTAGCACACCAAGCAATATATGTTCCTGCTCCACCAATAATTTTGTCACTTTTACCAAATGGCGTTTCAATTGCATCAAAGGCCATAGAGCCTACAACTACTAAAGACATGCGTTTATTTTTTTTATTTCGACTGCGAAACTATGGTTTTTAACAAACATTTTATGAAGAGAAAAAAAAGTTGAATAAAGCTAACGGATGTTAGTGTATTTTTGAACTATGGGACGAATAAAAACAACTGAACATAGTATTAGTCGTAAGCAAGTAATTATAGCAAAAGCTGCTGAATTATTTAAAGAAAAAGGGTATAAAGCTGCAAGCATGAGAGAGCTTGCCGATGTTGTTGGAGTTGAAGCTGCAAGTTTATATAACCATATTCATAGCAAAAGTGAATTATTACATATTGTTTGTTTTGATGTAGCAAATAGATACACAAATATGATGGATTTGGTTGAAGCGGAAAAAATAACTAGTATTCAAAAAATTGAGAAAATTCTTCGATTTTTAATAACAGGTATGGTGCTTCATTTTGATGAAGTTTATGTAAGTGATAGAGAATGGAAACATTTATCTGAACCCTATTTATCAAACTTTCAGAATCAAAGAAAAACTTTTAGAAAAAGAATAGCAGCCATTATTGAAGATGGTATTAAAAAGAAAGAAATAAAAAAAATTGATGCCCCAACTGCCGTATTAATATTACTACATGCAGTTAGTGGCATTGAAAGTTGGCATAGAAGTAAAGAAAAAATTAATGGTAAAGAATTAGAAGAAAGCATGATTACCATTTTAGTTGGTGGTTTAAAAATTAAGTAAGTGTTGCTGCTTATTTAAGTAACAATTTGAAACTAATCAATGTATTAACTTTTGCTATGCCTTTCCAATTTTATTCATTAACAGTAGATTCAATTGAACAAATAACCAATGCTTGTGTAGCCGTTTCTTTCAATATTCCAAAAGAACTGAAAGACATTTTCTCTTACACACAAGGGCAATACATTACCATAAAAAAAACAATCAATAATCAAGAAATAAGAAGATCATACTCTTTATGTTCTTCTCCTTTAGAATCAAATTTTACCATTGCTATTAAAAGGGTTTCTGGAGGCATTTTTTCTACCTATGCTAATAAAGATTTAAAAGTTGGAGATAGTTTAGAAGTAATGCCACCAAAAGGAAAATTTTTTACCCCAATACATGCTGCTCAACAAAAAAAGTATGTAGCATTTGCAGCAGGCAGTGGTATTACACCTATTATTTCTATTATAAAAACCACCTTATTAACTGAACCATACAGTCAATTTATTTTAGTTTACGGTAATTCGAATAGAAATACCATCATCTTTAGAGAAGCTCTTGAAAACCTAAAAAATAAGTTTACTAAAAGGCTAAGCATTATTCATGTTCTAAGTAAAGAAAATACAGATAGCTTAATACATTTTGGAAGAATTAACCAAGAAAAGTGTTCTCAACTATTTGATAAATTGGTGCCATTGAATGCCGATGAATATTTTATTTGTGGACCAATGGAAATGACCTTTTCTGTAAAACAATTTTTAGAAGAAAAAGCTGTTGCAACCAATAAAATTCACTATGAATTATTTACAGGAGCAAAACAAAAACTGGCAACTAAAGTGGCTTCATCTGAAACAATAGAAACAATTAGCCATGTTGAAATAGTTATTGATGGAAGAACTACTAAATTTTCAATACCATATAACAACAATATTCTTGATGCAGCTTTACAACATGGTGCAGATTTACCATTTGCTTGTAAAGGAGGTGTTTGTTGTACTTGTAAAGCAAAATTAATTTCAGGAAATGTAACCATGGAAAACAATTATGCCTTGGAAGCAGAAGAGGTAGATAATGGGTTTATTCTTACTTGCCAAGCAAAACCTACAACAGAAAATGTAGTCATAAGTTTTGATGAAAAGTAGGCATACCTAGTTGTTCATGTGATATTCAGACTGTAAAGTTGTAATTAAATTAGAAGCATTATCTTTTAAAATATGCATACGCTTAATAACGATATTTCTTAACAATCTGTAAGTGATAATTCTATTATAATAATTTCCTAAAACAGCTTTATCTTGAATATATAAATAGTTGTTACTATTCTTCTCCATCTTTTCTAAACCAATTGTTTGTGCATCTTTTTCAGCATTTGCAGCGTCTAATACCTGCATGCTCATATCATGCATTTTGGTAAAAACATCATCCAAAACTTTTAACGATTTTTCATATTCTTTTAACCTTGCATCGTAAGTCATAATTCCATCTGCCGCTTTTTTACTTCTAATTAATCTCATGGCTCCTGCATTCTTTAACTGTTGTAATGTTTTATCAGAAGGAAAAAAGTCTTTATAGCCAATAATTTTATGTAAACTATTACGTAAACTAGCATTGTAATGCATTGGCAGTTCATGATACAATAAAGTGATGGTATCAAAATGTTTATCGTTGAGTATGAAATTATTGATAGAGGCATTTAAGTTAGCTGTATCAATCATCAAATCCTCAATCATCGATTGTATATATACTTTTTCTCTATCTTTTTCAATTTTATGCTCTAATTGATATTCTGCAAAAAATCCACAAAAAACAGCCAAGAACAACATTAAAAATTCCCAGAAATAAGATTTCCAAGTTTTTTTGCCATGAGCATGAGAATGGTGATGTACTTCCATAATTAGGGGTCTATACTACAATTATAGTAAGTTATCTGAAAACATGCTTCAAATAAATTAACTTAATTGAGAGAATTAATTAGTTGAATGTAAAAAAGCTAGATATTTAACCCCTTTATTTCTTCAATATGAATACTATTATTTTAAATAACATTCAGCAAATTCATTTTATTGGTGTAGCAGGAACTGGCATGAGTGCCATTGCACAATATTTAGCAGGAAATGGTAAAAAAATTACAGGTAGTGATCGATATTTTCATCCAAATACACCCAACGATACGCAAGAAAAACTAGCAGCTGCAAACATCGCTTGCTTTTTACAAGATGGAAGTGGCATTGAAGCTAGCACAGAACTAATTGTAATTTCTACAGCAGTTGAAGATAGCAACGTAGAAATTCAAAAGGCTAAATTGTTAGGTATTCCTATCATTAAACGTTCTGAATTGCTAACATTAATTAGCAACGAAAAAAGAACGATTGCCGTTGGAGGAACCAGTGGCAAAAGCACCACATCGGCAATTTTGTTTGATATTTTAGATACCGCAAAAACAGGTGCAAGTATTATTAGTGGTGCAGGTTTGGTACGTTTACAAGAAGAAGGTAAAATAGGAAATGCTTTTGTAGGCGAGGGTGATTTTTTAGTAATTGAAGCAGATGAAAGTGATGGTTCAATTGTAAATTATCATCCTGAAATTGGTTTATTATTAAACTTAGATAAAGACCATAAAGAAATTAGTGAATTACAAGAAATATTTGGCATTTTTAAATCGCATAGTCAAAAGTTTATAGTAAACGCCAATCATGAATTAGCAGTAAAATTTTCAGAAAGTAAAGAACAAGATTTTGGTTATGACATTTCAAATGCTGGTTATGTTGCAAGCAATTTTGTTCAAAATGGATTACAAATAAGTTTTACCATAAATGAGGTAGCATTTACTATGCAAGCAATTGGCAAACACAATATGGAGAACGCTTTAGCTGCTGTTGCTGTTGCTCATCAACTAGGAATTGATTTAGAAACTTGCAGTAAAGCTATTGCTACATACAAAGGCATTTACCGAAGAAATCAGGTTTTAGGTAAGAAAAATAATGTTTGGATAATTGATGACTATGCTCATAATCCTGCAAAAGTTGCGGCTGCAATAAAAGGTGTTCAACCCTTAGCAAACAAAGTAATTGCATGGTTTCAACCACATGGTTATGGACCAACACGTTTTTTAAGAAACGATTTTGTAGAAGAAATTAGTAATGCTTTAAGAAGTGAAGATGAAATTTGGATGAGTGAAATTTTTTATGCCGGTGGCACTGCAATTAAAGATATTAGTGCCAATGATTTAATTGAAGATTTACAAAAGAAAAACAAACAAGCTTTTTTTGTTGCTGATAGAACCGAATGGATAGAAAGCGTAAAAAAACATTTGAACAATGATTGTGTTTTATTATTAATGGGTGCAAGAGACCCATCGCTAGATGCATTTGCAAAACAAGTTTTTGCAGCTTTATAAATCAAAAAATCCAATGATAAATTCATTGGATTTTTTTGTTGTAATCAACTGTATATTCATTTATTTAACCAAAGTGCCTACCCCCATTCCTTCTACCACTCTTAATAAATTACCAGGTTTATTCATGTCAAACACAATAATCGGCAATTTATTTTCCATACATAAAGTAAAGGCTGTCATATCCATTACTTTTAAATTTTTGCTAATACAATCTTGAAATGATAATTCTTCAAAACGAGTAGCAGTAGCATCTTTTTCAGGATCTGCAGAATAAATACCATCTACCCTTGTACCTTTTAAAATAACATCTGCTTTCATTTCAATAGCTCTTAAGCTACCTGCTGTATCTGTTGTAAAATAAGGATTTCCTGTACCAGCTCCAAAAATAACTACACGCCCTTTTTCTAAATGTCTCAACGCTTTTCTTCTAATATAAGGTTCAGCTACTTGCTCCATATTAATGGCACTTTGCAAACGAGTATAAACACCAATACGCTCTAACATTGCTTGCATAGCCATAGCGTTAATAACGGTTGCCAACATTCCCATATAATCGCCATGAGCTCTTTCAATACCACTTTCGGCTTCATTCATTCCTCTGTAAATATTTCCCCCACCAATAACAATGGCTACTTGAACACCCAAATCTGTAACTGATTTAATATCATGAGCATATTGCTCTATAATTTTAGGATTAAAGGGATCTCCATTTCTTTGATCGCCTAAAAGGGCTTCACCAGATAATTTTAATAAAATTCGCTTGTACTTAGGGAGCATGTATGTAGGTTTATAATTGAGTGCAAATAACTAGTTTTTTTAGGAGTGTTCCAAAGAGATTTTTTAAGAATTATTCCACTTCCAAATTAAAGCAGAGATTTTTCTAGTTAATACCCATGCTTCGTTGTTTTCATTCCAACTAGTATCGGTATTGTTTTTTGTACAAATACAAAAAACATATCTACTTTTTTTACTGTTAACAAAAATCACTTAACTTCTACTATCATTTACTGCTCCGTTTTTAAATGCTATAAAAACATCTGATGGTATAGGTGCTATACCTTCTTCATCCCAATAATTTCTACCAAGTAAACGCAACATTTTTTCACTAGCTTTTTCGTTAATAACCTTTTTTGCTGCAATTTTTTCAAAAAGTGTAGCCATTTCAAAAGGAGTGGTTTGCCCCCAACCATATGCATTTCTTGCAGTTTCTCTTCCCTTAGTTCTACTATTAACCTTAGTTTGTGAAAAACTTAATGAATCCATTATTTCGTTTATTCTACTACCACCACCTGCTGTAGATTGCAACCAAAGACTGGCAGTATTATCACTTGTGGTAAGCATTAACATAATTACTTTACTAAGTTCTATAAATTCATTATGCTTAAATGATCCTAAAATATCTTCTCCAGCATATAATAAAGAATCTTTGTATTGTAATTTTTGATGATACTGTAATTCGCCATTTTCAATTTTTTGCATAATACCCACTAAAATGGGCACTTTAACCATACTAGCAGTTGGAAAAACAGAATCTGCGTTAATGGAAACAACCTTATTGTTCTCAAGATTTTTTACGTAAACGCCAATTTCTCCCTTAAACCCTTGAATTAAAGTTTCAATTTCTTTCTGTAATTTTTTATCCTTTTTTTGAGAGAAACTGTTACTAATTGCAATAAAAAGAGCTAGAAATAAAAAAATCTTATTCATACACTTAGTTTAATTAAGAGTACAAAATAAGATTTCTACAATTATTAAAATAGATTAGGCTTTTATTTCTATATAAAAAGTAGTTCCTACATCTACTTTACTTTCTACAGTAATTGTTCCACCCAGTAATTCAACAAAATCTTTTGTAAATAACAATCCTAAGCCACTACCTTTTTCATTATTCGTTCCAATAGTGGTGACTTTGCATGACCTATCAAACAATTTATGTTTAACTGTTTCTTCCATACCAATTCCTGTATCACTGATAGACAGTAACACCGTATCTTTTTCTCTTTGTGCATAAATGGTAATTATTCCATTTTCTGTAAACTTATTTGCATTACTCAATAAATTTCGAACAATAAAATTGATTGCATTAGGATCGGTAGCAACCACTAAATCTTTATCAACCAGATTTATTAATTTATTTCCCTTTATTAACGCAGTTGCATAAAAATTTTTGAATTTAGCTTCTACCAGTTCATATAAGTTTACAGTTTGAGGGTTGTTTGCATGTGCTGTAATTTGCATTCTTCCCCATTCTAATAAATCTGATAGTAAATCTAAAGTTCCATCTAAATGGGTTTCTGCCATTTGCATCATAGATGCTGCTTCTTGCTGTGTTAAATAGTTATTATTGCTAAACTCTATAATTTGTTTTAAAGATGCAACAGGATTACGAACATCATGAGCAATGATAGAAATGATTCTATTTTGCATTTCTGCTTGTTGCTTTAAACGAAGTTTTTGAGCAGCAAGTTGTTTATTGTTGATACGTAAATCAAGTAATTTAATTACTTGATTAGCTAATACCTTAAGACCAAAAGATTGCTCTTGCGTTAAATGTTGTGGCACTGAATTAATGACACATAATGTTCCTAATTTAAAACCATTTCTACTTACTAATGGAACACCTGCATAAAAACGAATATTGGGAGACTCTGTAACTAATGGATTATCGTAAAACCGATAATCTTTTGTAGCATCACCAACTTCAAAAATTTCTTCATCTTGAGCAATTGCATGGGCACAGAAAGAAATTTCTTTGGTGGTAGATTCTGCTTCAATTCCAACTTTAGCCTTAAACCATTGACGACTAGTTTCTACCAATGAAATTAATGAAATAGGCACATTACAAATTTGTGAAGCCAATTTAACTATCTCATCAAATTCTTCGTCTGGTGAAGTATCTAGTATTTCATAGCTATATAATTCCCACAAACGTTGTTGCTCATTTGGTAAAACAATTGGTTTTTGCATAGAATACTTGTTTATGAGATACTAAACTAATGAACTTTATTACCTTAAAATCATTTAAAAACCAATACTGTAAGTATAAAGCTTAATTTCAATGAAGTACTAATATTCACAAACAATTCTACTACAAAAGTATCATTGAAAATTCTATACATTAAATATTTCAATCAACTAATGTATCATTGCTACAATGGCTAAGGATTGTTGCTAGTAATAAATGCAATGATTTTTGTAAACGTGTCTATTAAATTTAAACCAATCCACCCATGACCCTCACCTGCATAAGTAACGTATTGCTTTGTAACACCAGCAGAAATTAATCTATTGTTTAAACTATCACTTTGTCTAATTGGCACAACATTATCGGCCGTTCCATGAAAAATAATTGTTGCAGGAACCGAACTATTGACACTATATAATGGACTTGCATTTCTATATCCAATATTATTTGATGTAGGTGTGCCTGATAAAAAAATATTTAATAATGCAGGATAATTGGGGTCTGAAGGATTGTTGTATAAACCAATGAAATCTGTGGGTCCAAATAAATCTATTACTGCTTTTATTTTTTTATCGATATTATGCTGATAGCTTTTTAACAATGCCAACTGAGCTCCTGCACTAGCACCTAAAACAACCATTTTATTGGTATTAATGGCATACTCGTTTGACTTTGATTGTATAAAATTAAAAGCAGCATTCACATCATTAATTTGTGTTGGCCATATATTGGTTCCAGATAGTGTTGCTAATTGATAGTTGATATTTACAATTGCATAATCTGTTAACTGAACTTTCATTTGATTAACTACTTCGTTAAAATCATATTTATCGCCACTAGTCCAAAACCCACCATGAATTAGCACAATTACTTTTGTAGCTGCTACACTTCTATTAGCTGGCAAATACACATCCATATTTTGTAAAGGATTGTTACCATAAGCTACATCTTTCAACTCAATAGCAGTAGTTGTTGAAAGTGCATTTGATTGTTGTTTTTTACAACTAGCACAAATAGTTAGTATACTTACAATTAGTACTTTTATTGAAACTTGCATTTATTAACTTTTAGACTAATAAATATCGTTTAGTTTTCATATTTACTCAAAATATCTTTTTGCACTTCTTTCCAAACGTGTTTAAATGATGGGTGTTCATCATTTGACCATTGTTGTATTGTGTTACTAACTTTTGAATTCGAAACATCTTTCGATTGGTTAAAAAGTGCTTGGATGGAGCTGACATCTCGTTCAAAAGCAAGTTGGTTATAGAGTTTTTTTAATGAAGTTTCATGCTGTATGTTTTCAGCCAATAAATCTTTTTCCATGGCTTCTATAGCTAAAACTTTTTCATCGTAAGTACCAGTAGGCAATAATAATTTTGCAAAAACTGGCATTAATTCAATTAATAATAAAATAATAATTAGTAAATAATATCTGAATTGTAATGCAGTATTTTTTTGAAGCAAGTGGTTTAGTGCTTCTATTCTGGTTAAAAATCCATCGTTTAATAATTGTTCAAAATTGCGTTGTTCGGTAGCAATATTTTTATCAATCAATAATAAGGTACTGTCTATTTGTTGTAATGCAATATTTTGTTGTGCTAATAATACGTCGTAAGCTTTTTGTAGTTTTTCATATTCTTGTTGTTTTGCTTTAGCAATTGCTTGTAAGCCAATTTTTTTTGTTCCACCACTACCATCTGTCTCAGAAATAAAATTTTGTCTTGCAGCAGCAACCTCATCATACCTTTGTTGTAACTGTTTTTGAATACTATTTTTATTGGCAATTAATTCTTTCTTCTGCTGAAAGTAAACGGTATCTTGTTGTTGTTTTTTCACATGCTTTTTTTGTTCATTATCTATAGAAATTTGCACTTGAATTTCTTTATTAAACAAGTATAAAAGTGCAGGTTGAGCCATAAATGTTCCAATAGTTGTTGCTAAAGCAATACGTAATAGAATAGGGAAAATTTGCCTTTTATTGAATTGATTCATTCCTTTAATAAGCATACGATCTATACTTAGTATTAAGCAACCCATTATAATACCTAATAGAATGGCTATTACCAATTGAGACACCACCGTGCTAAAAAAGTAAGTCCATGCTAATGTAGCAAACACCCATGTTCCTAAAACACTCATTCCAATAATTGCATATCTACTTTTGTCAATGGCACAACTAGCAATTATTTGAATATCGGCGGTTGAAAGCCACCACAAAAATTTTTGAAAGTAGTTAGGTGCATAGTCCACTCCTTTAGAAACCTGATTGTTTTCTAGTTGCATAATTAAAATAATTAAAACAGTAAAAAGTGGTTAAAGGAGGAAGACAATGTGAAATAAACCATTAAATTAAACACAATTTGTTAAATATTGAATATTTAAACTTTTTTTAAAATTACTGCAAGATTATAGAACAGTTAACATATACTTTTCTTTTATAGGTTATTTTCGCCTCTCATTAATTTTTTGGGTTTGAAAAGACTGATACTTCTTATTTTCTTTCTTGTAATTGGTAAATGTGTTTTAGCTATTCATGTTAAGGGTGGATGGATTTATTACAAATACATTGGTGCAGGTAATACAAACGATACATCAGTTTATCAAGTTACAGTATATGTATTTAAAGACTGTAATATTAATGGTCCACTACCTGTTGGTTTAGCTGTATATGATGCAAATACCAATGCTGTAGTTTCAACTATCATTCCTACTCCTTACACTAATACAGGAAATACAACAAAAGCAACTTTTGACCCTTGCTTAAGTAATCCTCCAAGAATATGTTATCAGATTCAAACTTTTACCACAACCTTAAGATTGGCAAATAATGCAAATGGATATATAATTGCTTGTCAAGATGCTTATAGAACTGCAGGAATTATTAATCTTGTAAATTCATCTTCAAACGGTATCAGCTTTACTGCAAATATTCCTGGAAGAATAAATGGCACTGATTACCATGTAAATACAAGCCCAATTTTTGCTTTTAAAGATACAGCTGTAGTTTGTTATAGTTCTAAATTCAGTTATCCATATTCTGCAACTGATGAAGATGGTGATTCGCTCAGTTATAGTTTTGGTGATGCAATTAGTGGAAGGCCTTCTTTAACAGCCCCTCCTTATAATTCAATGGTTTATGCAACAGGATTTTCTGGTACAAAACCTTTAGGTAATGATGTTACCATAAATCCAACAAGTGGCTTAATTACAGGAATTGCACCACCTACAATTGGTGAATATGTAATTGCTGTTTATGTGCATGAATGGAGAAACAGAGTTTTAATAAATTCTACTAGAAAAGAATTACAAATTACCGTTGCCAACTGTACATCATCGGTAGCAGATTTAAAAACTTCATATATTAATTGTGATAACTTTTTTTTCACGTTTCAAAACGAATCTCCTGCTTCAAACATTGAATCATATTTGTGGGATTTTGGGGTAGCTAATTCTACAACAGATACTTCTTCTTCACCAACACCCTCTTTTACCTATCCTGCTGCAGGAACGTATGAACTAAAATTAAAAGTTTCAAATAAAGGAGGTTGTTCAGATAGTACTACATCATTGGTTTCAGTTTATCCAGGATTTAGACCTAACTTTTCATTTATTGGATCATGCTTTCAAACACCTTTCAACTTTATTGATCAATCTACTTTTAATCAATTAGATGCAGGTGTAACTTGGAAATGGAATTTTGGCGATTTAAATACATTAGACGATACTTCCAACATTCAAAACCCTTCTTATAAATACACCCAAGCTAACAATGTGCTTGTATCATTACTAGTAACTAGCAGTAGAGGATGTAGTAGACAAATTAATTTACCAGTTGCTATAAAAAGCAAACCAACAATAAATTTACCTTTTAATGATACACTTATTTGTAGTATTGATAGTTTAATGCTGGTGAGCCAGTCAAGTTCAAATGCAACATATAATTGGACTCCTAACACTAATATTCTAAATGCTAATAGTAGCAATCCGATTGTATTTCCAAAAGATACAACCATTTATACGGTAACTGTAACAGAAAATAGTTGTGTAGATAGTGCTAAAGTGACAGTGAATGTATTAGATTTTATTACTGTGAAAATACAACCTGATACCAACCTTTGCAAAAATGATAGCATAGTTTTAAGGCCAATTAGTGATGCACTTAGTTATAAATGGACAAGTAGTACTGCTACAAATTATTTAAGTGATTCAACCATAAAAAATCCAATTGCTTTTCCAAACCAAAGTGTATTATATACGGTTATAGCTAATTTAGGCTTATGTCAAGATAAAGCAAATATTCAAGTGAATGTTTCTCCTTATCCATTAGTTCAATTAGGAAATGATACAACTATTTGTTTTGGAAATAGAGTACAGCTTAAACCTTTACAATTTTCTGGTTCATTATTTACATGGAATCCAACAAATTCACTTGTGAACATAAACACCAAAGAACCATTAGCGGGTCCAATTAAAACAACTGCTTACTCTATAACTGTAAGTGATACACTTTTCTGCCCGAAAAAAGCTTCCGATACAATTTTGGTAAAAATCATACAGCCATTTAATGTTTTTGCAGGTAATGATACCACAATAACTTATAATCAAAATTTACAGCTAAATGCCATTTCTAACGGTAGTGATTTATCTTATTTGTGGCAGCCAACAACATTTTTGAGTAATAACTCAATAGCTAACCCTATCCTTAACATCAACAATTATAATAAAGATACGATTCATTATACGGTTACTGCAAGTACTAAAGAGGGTTGTTTTGCAACTGACAATATTGTGGTTAAAGCATTTAAACTTTCGCCAGACATTATTATACCTACCGGATTTACTCCGAATAGAGATGGAAAAAACGATCTATTAAAACCAATATTAATAGGAATAGCCAAATTAAATTACTTTTCAATCTACAACCGTTGGGGACAATTGGTATTTACAACAAATACTGCAGAAAAAGGATGGGATGGCACATTTAACGGTCAAATACAATCTACCGATACTTATGTAATTATTGCACAAGGAATTGACTATTTGGGTAAACCAATCTATAAAAAAACAACATCGGTATTAATAAGATAAAGATTTAGCCTTTAAAACCCCTAACTCCCTACCTTTGCCGCTCATTTAAAAAAATGATATGAATACGGATAAGAATACGATTATTGGAATGGTTTTATTAGCCATTCTTTTCTTTGGATACTTTTATTTCACCAATCAACAAAATCAATTTATTGTTGAGCAAAAACAAAGACAAGAAGATTCCATCAATAGAATAAAGGCGGCTCAAGCAAAATTGATAGACACTGTTGCCGCAAAAAAAGATTCTTTAAGAAGAGATAGCGTAGGAAAAATTACCGCTGCAGGCAATTTTAATACTGCTGCTCTAGGAAACGAACAGTTAATAGTAGTTGAAAACGATGTTTTAAAAATTACCTTTACCAATAAAGGTGGTGCAATAAAAAAAGTTGAACTAAAAAAATATACTTCTTCTTACGATTCAAAAAATATTGTTTTAGCAGGTAATGAAAACAATAAAATAAGCTATAACATTAATACCGCACAAAACACATCTACAGCCATTGATGGTTTATATTTTACGGCAATGCCTATAGTAAAAAATGTCGATGGAAGCCAAAAAATTGCATTTATATTAACTGGAACAGCTGGTCAATCTGTTACTCATGAATATGTTGTTTACGCAAAGAATTATGCAATTGATTGGAATGTATTGTTAAACGGAGCTAACCAATTAATTAGTAATGGTAACTTTAATATTCAATGGCATACTCAAACTTCACAAGTAGAACGCTCTGCTATTTATGAAAGACAAATGAGCAATATTTGCTTTAGTGAAGAAAAAGAGTTCGATTATATTTCTTCAAAAACAGAAAAGAAGTTTGAGAAATCTGTTCAATGGGTAAGTGTTGTTCAACAATTCTTTAATACTACTTTAATTGCTAAAAATAACTTTAATGGTGGAGAAATTAATTGGCAAAGAAGTACAGATGAAGATACAACAAACACTTTGGCGAAAATTGATGTTGCCTTACCATCGAAAATATCAGGTAATAATGTAACCGTTCCAATGCAATTCTTTTTTGGACCAAACGATTATAACATTTTAAAAGATCAAGCAGATGGAATGGAACAAATGGTGAATCTTGGTAGAGACATTTATTCATTTGTTCGTCCAATTAATAAATTTATCATCATGCCAGTGTTCAACTTCTTATCTGGCATTGTTACAAATTATGGATGGGCCATTTTATTACTAACCTTATTTATACGTTTAATAACCGCTCCTTTAATGTATGGAAGTTATTTAAGTGGTGCAAAAATGAAGGTTTTACGTCCTGAATTAGATGTTATTAAAAAGAAATTTGGTGATGATCAGCAAGGCTTTGCAATGGAACAAATGAAACTGTTTAGAGAAGCTGGTGTAAATCCGCTTGGGGGCTGTATTCCTGCTTTGTTACAAATTCCTATTTTCTTTGCATTGTATAGTTTTTTCAATTCAAATATTTCATTGCGTGGGCAATCATTTTTATGGAGTGATGATTTAAGTTCTTACGATGTAATAGCAACACTTCCGTTTTCTATACCATTAGGTTTTGGTGATCATATTAGTTTGTTTACCATTACTGCAGTGCTTACAAGTTTTGCCATTTCGTTATACAACATGGGTAATACTCCTACACAAGACAATCCTGCTTTAAAATATATGCCTTATATATTTCCATTCATGATGTTATTTTTCTTTAATCGTTTACCATCGGCATTAACTTGGTATTATACTGTTTCAAATACAGTAACTCTATTATTGCAATTTGTTATTCAAACCTACATTATAGATCATGATAAAATAATGGCTAAAATGCAAACTGCCAGAAGTAAGCCTAAATCAAAATCTAAAAGTAAATGGCAAGAGAAGTATGAGCAAATGATGGAAAGCCAAAAGAAACTACAAGAGATGAAAGATAAAACGAAGAAATAATTTTTACTTTTTTAAGAGCCCTATTAAGTAGGGCTTTTTTTTGGCAGTATTTATGATAAGATAGTGTTACATTGCTTAACTAATGTTTATTTCTATGTTTAAATATATTTTTATTTTACTAGTAGCTTCTACTTTAAATGCCAATGCTCAACAAAGAGTGCTGGCTGAGTGCACCATTTCTTTTTCTATTTATGTATCAGATAGTTTAAATGCCGATAAAGATTTAGCTGCTTCGTTAAAAAACAGTACAAAAACGGTTTATATAAAAGGAAATGATAGTAGAACCGACTTAGTTAGTCCTGCATTTATTCAATCTGTTTTGTACGATAAAACAACTGGTAAGGCAACTATTTTAAGAGAATTTGGCAACAATAAATTCATTACAAAACTAAATAGTACTCAATGGAATCAGGAAAACAGTAAATATGAAAATGCTACAGTTCAATTGCTAGATGAAACAAAAAATATTGCAGGATATACTTGTAAGAAGTGTATTTTAAAACTTGCAGATGGCTCTGTTTTTACTATGTATTATGCAACCACAATTATACCTTCTGTTAGAGAATTTGAATATCAATTCAAAAACGTACCAGGATTGGTTTTAGAATATGAAAGCATTGAAACAAAGGGAATAAAAATTAAATATGTAGCTACTAAAATAAATACAAGCCCAGTACCTATTGCAAAATTCATAATTCCCACTACAGGATATAGAATTTTATATAAGTAGAAAATTAGTAATGTGGAGTTGGAACTTTAAATTTAGAAACCTTCACTTTAAACTTATAAGGCATTACATAAGTAGTATTACCATGGTCAAAACGAATCATTGATTTTAATTCAGAGCCATTAACCGTTCTTTGAGTAAATAAATTAGAACCGCTATACTGTAGAGAAGATTT
>JBMLQZ010000073.1:0-1282 GCA_049241285.1 Chitinophagaceae bacterium
AAATGGCTTTGGTTTTTCGTAGCCAGCTACAGCAAACCTACTACCCAAACCTGCCATAGGAATTAATATATTAATCATTTGCTAGAAATTTATCGTTTTTTACACATGGCAATTTGACTACCACTGTTTGAACATTTGTAATTGCTTTAAAATTGGTAACCTCCCCAGGTTGTATTTTAATAATACTGCCATGATGATATTCTTCATTATTCATTATTACAGATCCATTTAATACCAATGTAAACTCTGTGGCAATAGCATGATAATGTGCAGCCTCTTCATCGCCTGCTTTATATTCTTTAACAGCAACCTCAACCTCATTGGTAAGAAATAAGGTAGGATTAAAGTCTCCTATAAACCAGCCTTTTGTAAAATTTTCTAATTGATGAACTTCCATGAATAAATGTTATGCAGGTATTTGTTTTTCAAACTCTTTTACCATTTGTGGAGCATAAAAAGAATGGTATTGTGAAGCTTTTATTGATACATTATGTGTTTTTTTATTTTGCAAAACATATTGATTAATAACAGGTGATATAAAATAAACACCATCAAGGCTATCGTCAGTCATTATGGTTTTATATGCATTTTGAATAAACTCATTGGCATTGCTAAAATAATAAAAGCCTGCAATGGCGTTGTTGCTTATGGGATGTTTTTCGGCTGTTTGTATAATGTTATTTTCTTCTACAATTGCATAACTCCATCTAGGGTGAATACTATTGAAAGTTAAAATTGCGGTTTCTGCTTGTTGCGTTTTAATTTTTGACAGAACCGCATTAAAATCAACATCTACAATTTGATCGCCATTTACAATTAAAAGCTCATCGTTGGCATTAATTTTATCTATACTCATTAATACACTACACAACGCTCCTTTAGTATTTCTTTTAAGTCTTACCACTTCGCATGAAGGCGATAGAAGTTTTAAGACACTATCTATATGAAACTTTATACAATCTTCTTCCTTTACGATAAAAATAAATTGCTTGGGTTCGTTTATGGCGAGCAAGTTTTGCATAACTAGTTCTATCATTGGTTTACCATTAATTTCAATTAATGGTTTTGGATACATATAACCAGCTGATGCAGCAAATAAATCTGATGAGCCCGCTAATGGTACAATTATTTTAAGCATTGTGTTCAATTTCGGTTATTCTCTTATTTATATTTTGATAATTTACATCGTAAATAGTATCTACCTTTAGCAAATGAGCCCCACTTGCTAATGCTGCTTTTATGCCATTCTCATTATCCTCAACAATTAAACACTCACTAGGTA
>JBMLQZ010000074.1:0-1323 GCA_049241285.1 Chitinophagaceae bacterium
TAGCAGCGGTAATAGGATTTTTAACAGTAGTTACACTGGCTACAGCACCTGCTTTTAAATTTTTTCCATCCATAATTGCAGCATCTAGTTCATTCTTACCTTCATTTGTAAACACAGCACCTTTTCCTGCATTAAATAAATGATTATCTTCTAATACTTTTACAGCAGCTTCTACAGCATCGAGAGCATTTCCCCCTTTTGCCAAAATTGCATTACCCGTTTTCAATGCCAATCCTAATCCTTCTGTATAAGCCTTTTCTTTTTCAGGTGTCATACTACTTTTTAAAATAGTTCCAGCACCACCATGAATTACCAAGGCATATTTTGGAGTTTTATTTTGTGCTTTTAGTATTTGAGCTACAAACAAAAAGAGAACGATATAAAATATATTTTTCATTTGAATAAATTTGGTACAATATTTAGTTTTCTGCAACATATGAATTTTTGTTCTAGAAATAAAACAAGTAGGTAAGCATAGTATAGATTGGTTGAATTTAAAAGAAAGGTTGATGTGAATAGGTTAAAACTTATGATAAATGTGTAATCATCAGCTTGTAACCGTTATTTTTACCTTACTAAAGTGTATTATAAATTTTGAAGCGATTTTTTAAAATATTTGGCAAAACTATTTTATGCATTTTGGCTTTATTGCTAATAATTGTAATGGCCTTGCAAACCAGTTTTGTTCAAAACTGGTTGGTTGATGTTGCTAGCAAAAAACTTTCGAAAGATTTGAAAACAGAAGTTAGTATTAACAACGTTAGTATTGGCTTTTTTAATAAATTAAACTTAGAAGGAACTTTAATTAGAGACCAAAAAAAAGATACACTTTTATATGCAGGAGCGTTAAGGGTTAGAATAACAGATTGGTTTTTCTTGAAAAAGAAAATTGAGTTGAAATATATAGGGTTGGAAGATGCAGTTATTCATTTAAACAGAAAAGATACTACCTGGAATTATGGATTTTTAGTCAAGTATTTTTCAAGTTCAGAACCAAAACAAAAAAAGGAAAACAATATTGAACTTGACTTAAAGAAAGTAGATCTTAAAAATGTACATTTTATTCAAAAAGATGCATGGAGGGGTGAAGACACTAATGCCCATATTGTTGGTTTATTAATGGATGCGGAGAAAATAGATTTTGCGAAAAGCAACTTCACCATAAACAGTATTACCCTTGAAAAACCAACTGTAAAAATTGAAAATTACACAGGTTTTAGACCAGATAGCATTAAAAAGAAATTAGCAAAAATTGTTACTGTAGATACCGGATTACACTTTAACCCAGGTATTGATTTACAGTTAGCTACCCTTACCATAAAC
>JBMLQZ010000075.1:0-1524 GCA_049241285.1 Chitinophagaceae bacterium
AGTATGTATTGAAGAAATTTGCTGTTGCTTTTTCACCAGCATCTGTATATAATAAAACTGTAGTTGGTGAAAGCAAAAATTGCCCTTTCTTTTTTTCTAATTTTATAGGTTGAGGAATAATTTCTTGAGATTGTATATTGCTAGTAAAAAATATAAAAGCAAAAAGAAATAAATACTTCATGGGTTAAATAATTTCATTTGTGTAAACAAAAGTTCATTGATTGTAGAAAAAAAATACCTTCATCAATAATCTCTTCTAGTTAATATTTACACAGTTTAATTGATGCTATGAAAGTAGCTTATTGAACGTTCATTTTCAAAAAACTTTGTAATAGTATTGAAACATATAATGGATTAATTATTGTTCATTGGTACATTTTTGACTGAATAATTATTTTCAATAATATTCAGTAATACTTCATATACTTTGTTTAATTCCGTTTGGGTAATACAGTACGGTGGCATAATGTAAACAGTATTTCCAAGTGGTCTTAAATAAACACCTGCTTTAAGTGCTTTTTCTGTAATTGTTGCAGCAATATTGTTTAAGTACTCATCTTTTCCTTGCACTATTTCAAATGCTAGTATAGTACCTAACATTCTCAAATTTTTGATATTTAATTCTTTTGTTTTGCTAAGCGTTTCACAAGTTTCAATAAAACTTTTATTGGCTGTTACAATTTGTTTAATTGAGTTTTTTGTATCGTTTAGTAACAAAAGTTCAAGACTAGCTAATGCTGCTGTACATGCTAAAGGATTAGCTGTAAATGAATGACCATGAAAAAAAGTTTTAAGTTTATCATCATTCAAAAATGCTTGATAAATTTTGTTGGTACATGCTGTAACACCTAACGCCATGGTACCACCGGTTAATCCTTTACTCAAACAAATAATATCTGGATTTATTTCAAAGTATTCACTAGCAAATAATTTACCCGTTCTGCCAAAGCCTGTCATTACTTCATCTGCTATACAAATAATTTGGTGCTGTTGCATATGTTGTAATAAACTATTCATGCAATTAGCATCATACATTTTCATACCGCCTGCACCTTGTACTAAAGGTTCATAAATAAAGGCAGCAACTTCACTAGAATGGTTGGTAATGGTATTTTTTAAATCTTCAAGATTATTGTTAGTAGGAGTATCTAATGTAATAATTTCAAATAACTTGTCTTGAAAAGCAAGTGTAAAAACGCTCCTATCACTAACGCTCATAGCTCCAAAAGTATCACCATGGTATGCATCTTTAAAAGCAATAATTTTTGTTCTTGAATTTTCGCCAACATTCCACCAGTATTGTATAGCCATTTTTAAAGCAACCTCAGTTGAAGTACTTCCATTATCACTATAAAAAATTCTTTCGAAATTATTGGGTAAAATTGGTAACAGTTGCTCAGCAAGTTTTACAGCAGGTTCATGCGTAAAGCCTGCAAAAATTACTTGTTCTAAAGTATCAGCTTGCTGATAAATTTTGTTGGCAATGTATTTATTGGCGTGCCCATGTATAGTTACCCACCAACT
>JBMLQZ010000076.1:0-2564 GCA_049241285.1 Chitinophagaceae bacterium
CAACGATTTGATGTTCGATTAAATGTGTATGTTTTTTTAGTATTAAATACTATTTTCTTTTGGGATGTTTGGCAAATAAGGGCTTTGAATAACTGGAAAACAAATTATAAAAACGATGTAGAAAAATGGTTTGAAACTATTGCCACATTTGAAGTTGTACAATCTTTTGCTATTACTGCATTTAATAATACTCATTGGAATTTTCCAAAAATTAGTGATGCATTTTTTGAATTAACAACTGTAGAAGTTGGTCACCCTTTAATTCCAAAAAACAAATCTGTTACCAATAATTTTTCAACCAAAGGAATTGGACAAATTACGTTAATTACAGGCTCTAACATGGCAGGTAAAAGTACATTTTTAAGAAGTATTGGTTGCAACATTGTTTTAGCATTAGCAGGTAGTAAAGTTTGTGCCAGTTCATTTAGCTTTTCTGAAATAGCATTAATGAGTAGCATGAGAATAGCAGATAATTTAGCTGAGAACACTTCTACTTTTTATGCAGAACTTAAAAAACTTCGTTCAATTATTAAAGCGGTAAATAGTAAAAAACCTGTATTTATATTATTAGATGAAATTTTACGAGGCACCAATTCCTTAGATAGGCATACAGGTTCAAAAGCATTAATTACACAATTTATTCAAGATAAAACACAAGCTATTGTGGCAACGCATGACGTTGAGCTTTCGAAAATTGAAGCACTATTTCCTGAAAATATATCTAATTATCATTTTGATGTGGAAGTAGAAAACGAAAGATTATATTTTGATTATACACTTAAAAAAGGGGTTTGTAACACTTTAAATGCAACCATTTTAATGAAACAAATAGGAATTATGGTATAAGTTGCATTTATTTTTTTCGTTTGATAGCACTAAATATTCTTGATAAAAAGAATTTTTTTTCAGGTATTGTTTCTTCAGGGGCATCAATTGCTGCATGCAAGTGGCTTAGCTCTAAAATGGGAGTCCAATCTTTCAATCCTTCATACCAAATAGCATCATTTTCCTTAACACCTTTTGCAATAAGTTCTTTTAGGGTGTAAGGTCCTTTAATAATTTTGTCTTTTTTAAGTACATAGATTTTATCCATAAACAGCAATCGTATAGGTGCTATAGCAAATAAAAATAAGCATTATTTGATAATTTCCATAGCTTTTTTTACAGTACTATCTTGTAGATTAGTTATTTTAAAATAGCCTTCGTTTCTCCAAATTTGCCTAGCTAACAGGGCTTTCATTTGTTGTATCAAGAAATTTCTTTCAGAAAATGAAATCGAATCTGCTAATAAATTTTGTTGTTTTACCAATTGTAAAAATGCATTCCAATCGTCATCATTTCCTTTAAATATTGCATTCAACTCCTCAGTATTTGTAACTTTTTCTAATCTACTTTTATTATGTACGTAATATTTGTAAATAAAGTTGTTGAGAATATTGGTATTTATTAATCGAATAAATGCAGCCGATTTTTTACTTGAATCGTACCCTACTAAAATATCAGGAGTAATACCGCCTCCACCATAAACTTTTCTACCCGATGGTGTTTTAAAAACTTGTTTTTTAGGATTATCAATCACTGAATCTTGCAACATTTTTTCTTGGGTATGAAAACGATTAATCAATTCTTCTTCGTAATCTTTCTTTGATTTGTTGCTATAAGGTTTTTGAATATTCCTTCCTAAAGGTGTAAAATATCTTGCAACAGTAAGTCTTAATGCACTACCATCACTCAAAGGATATTGTTGTTGAACCAATCCTTTTCCAAATGTTCTTCTTCCTATAATGGTTGCTCTATCCCAATCTTGTAGTGCACCACTTAAAACCTCACTTGCACTAGCAGATGTTTCATCTACCAAAACTGCAATTTTCCCTTTTTCTAATAACCCTTCTTTTCTACATTTATAATCGTATCTAGGCGATTTGCTTCCTTCTGTGTAAACAATAAGTTTATCATCACTTAAAAATTCATCAGCTATAGCAGTTGCCTCAGTCATCAATCCTCCACCATTTCCTCTTAAATCTACAATAAGCGATTGCATGCCTGCCTTTAAATTTTTTTCAAGGCTTTGCATAAACTCCTCATAAGTTCTATCACCAAATTTGTTAATTTTTATATATCCAACAGTTGGGGCAATCATGTAAGCAGCATCAATAGTAGAAACAGGAATATTGCCTCTTGTAACCTCTATTTTTTTTGTTTTTCCAAAACGCAAAATGGTTAACGTAACTTTTGTTCCACTGATACCTCTTAAATGTTTTCTAATTTCTTCAGTGGTTATAGTTTTTCCAGTTAATGAAACAGTATCGTTTGCTTTAATTATTTGGTCACCAATTTCAATTCCAGCTTTATCACTCGGTCCATCTTTTATAATATTCACTACATTCAACGTGTCGTTAAAAAACTGAAACTCAATACCAATTCCTTGAAAATTTCCCATCAAATCTTCATTCACTTCTTTTAAATATTTTGATGGAATAAAAACAGAATGTGGATCTAATTTCGAAAGTAAATCATCCACAACAATTTGATTAATACTATCAATTTTTACAGGATCTACGTAT
>JBMLQZ010000077.1:0-1709 GCA_049241285.1 Chitinophagaceae bacterium
TAATACACATTCGAAAAGAAGTATTTTATGTAGTCGGCTTTTGTTTAGCTATTCAACTTCAGTGGCGTCGCACACTTGTACTACATAACTTGTTGCAGCACATTCAATTAATTATTGCTAGCTATGGTTTTGTTTCACCAAAATACAATGATTGCATTTCTTCAACCACTATTCTAAAATCAAACAATCACAAGCTACTTTCTGTGAACTTTTTATTTAAAAAATAAAAAAAGTTCACAATCTTACAATGCACATAATCGTTTGCAAACAACAACAAAATAGTATCGAATAAAAAAGGCTGCCTTGTTGGGCAGCCAATATTTTGAAAAGCTATTTTTCTAGTATTACTTTTTCCTTTTTTTTCGACTTGGTTTGTGTCTTCACAAACCATTTTCGCCATTGTTAGTGTTTTTTCACCAACAACACCAATCATTACTTTTTCCTCTTCTCCTTCAACTTTTTCGCTCCATAACCCACGCCAGCAGCAACTAGCAACGATAAGCCACCATCAATAGGTACATCAGGGTCACCACCTGCATCACCAATTTGAGCTTGAACAGTACTAATTGCCTTCGCCTTGGTTTGTGTCTTCACAAACCATTTTCGCCGTTTTTAGTGTTTTTTCACCAACAACACCAATCATTACTTTTTCCTTTTCTCCTTCAATTTCTTAGCTCCATAACCTACACCAGCAGCAACTAGCAACGATAAGCCACCATCTATAGGTACATCGGGGTCACCACCTGCGTCATCAATTTGAGCTTGAACAGAAGTAATGGCTACGAATACTATGGTAGAAAAAATAAATGCTGATTTTATGATTTGTTTCATGTTGATAGAATTGATTGTTGTTAGATAAATGCTTGATAGATTGGATGATTATTGTTTTACCATTTTTTGGTTGATGGTAGTAGTACCATCTGTAATGGTAATCAATTGCATACCTGCTTTACTTCCTAGTTGAATGGTGTTTCTACCATTTTGTCCAGTTTGAGTGTGCAATAATCTACCTGCCATATCCGTTACTCGAATTTCAACCTTACCAACAGCATTTGTAATCTCCACTTGAGCCACACTGCTTTTGTTGATGTTTCCATTGATCCATTTTGCTGTCATGCTACCATTTCTGGTATCTACACTTACTATATTGTTGGCTGCTTTTCCAAACACAAGGGTAAATCTATTATCGCCTTTGCTATTAGCATTGTTAGTAATGCTAAACTCGTAGTTGCTATTGTTTTTCAAAGCAGTGGTAGTGCCAGTAAATACATCTTTCAACCATACATCCATTCCATCAATATTCCAATTCGCTACTTGTAAAGTGTAATTGCCTACAGCTGCATCAATACCCAAGGGAATCGTATTGCTTGCCGCTACATTTCTAGCATCTACCGCTAGTTTTGTTTGGCCATTATTAGCAATAGCATATAAGTTCAAACCTTCATTGGCTAATTTCTGTAAGTCTTTATTATCTGTTCCCTTTTCACTGCAAGCAGCATCATTGCGAACAAATAGATTATCCAACAACATATTGTTTTGCAATACACGTAATTCTAAATGTTCAATCGCTTTTTCTGTACCAAACAATCCTGTAGTGGCAGCATTAGTGGTATTGATATCACTCGTAGAAACATTATACGTACTAGCACTTCCTGCTTGATAAGCAATCACACCTAAAGTAGGAATAGGAGTGGTGTTAGAAGAACTTA
>JBMLQZ010000078.1:0-5433 GCA_049241285.1 Chitinophagaceae bacterium
GGTCATAATTCACCAGCTAAAGCAGTACTAATTTGCACATAAATTGGTGTAAACTATGTATTCTCATACTGAAACTGTTTTTAATACTGGACTAAGTTTAGTTGCAGCTTGTGATGTTGTTGAGCAAAAATATCATGCTGGTATTCAAAAGTCTTGTGTTGTAATAAGTGAATTTTTATCTGAAAATTCAGATGCACTTGTACAGGTATCTCAAAATGCAGCTTTAATTGAATTGTTGTTTAACAAATTAAAAGATGAGTTAACACATTTAATTTTAAAGGAGTCTGGCATCCTATTTACATGTATAAGAAAAAAATGCAGAAACGCTACAAAAAATAATTGTTCTTGCTTAGATAGTAAAGTTGTTGAAAGTATTTTTAAAACCCATCAAATAATCATAAATATTACTCAAAAGCTACGTTTTTTACTCAATAATTATCATGTAATTGGAAATACTACTTCTAAATGGAATGATTGTGTAAATGAATTTTTTCAATTAGAAAATATGATTTTACAATGGATACATGTTGAGCAAAACTTTTTGTATCCAACCATTACATTTCATCAAGATATATCGTCACAATTAAACGGCAGGTCAAATGGTTAATAAACAAACGATAGCAACAAAAGCTACATGTTATCATTGTGGTGAGGTTTGTACACATACACAAATACAGTTTAACGATTTGCAATTTTGTTGCGATGGCTGTAAAATGGTATATACCATTTTACATAAAACTGGCATGTGCGATTATTATGAAATATCTAAACATCCTGGAAGTAATCAACGAATAACTGTACGTGAAAATAAATTCGACTATTTAAATGATACAACCATTGTACAGCAATTAATCAGTTTTAAAAACAATGAACAAACTCATGTAAGTTTTTATTTACCACAAATTCATTGTAGTAGTTGTTTATGGTTATTAGAAAATTTACATCAAATGAATACTTCGGTAATTAGTTCTAAAGTAAATTTTACAAAAAAGGAAGTTGATATTATTTTCAATCATACACATGTTTCTCTAAAGCAAGTAGCCGAATTACTTACAAGTATTGGTTATGAACCTTACATTAGTTTACAACAATTAGGGAATAAAAAACCGTATACAGATAAATCGAAACTTTACAAATTAGGTGTTGCAGGATTTTGCTTTGCCAATATTATGCTCTTTAGCTTTCCTGAGTATTTAGGTATAGATGCTAAAGAACAACAATTGGTTTATGTATTTAGATACTTGAATGTATTGTTTAGCTTACCTGTTTTTTTCTACAGTGCATCAGAGTTTTACATAAGTGCTTTTAATGGATTGAAACATAAGTTTTTAAATATTGATGCTCCAATTGTTTTAGCAATTTTGGTAACATTTGTTAGAAGTATTATTGAAGTATTTACAAATGTTGGAAGTGGTTATTTTGACAGTTTATCTGGAATTGTATTTTTTATGTTAGTGGGCAGAGTGCTGCAAAATAAAACGCATGAGCAATTAAATTTTGAAAGAGATTATACTGCCTATTTTCCTATTGCAGTACATAAAATTATTCAGGAAAATAAAACAACTATTGTTAGTTTACCCAATATTCAACTAAACGATACTTTATTAATTCATGAAGCTGAGTTAATACCTGCTGATGGCATTATTACAAGAGGTACTGCATTAATTGATTATAGTTTTGTTACAGGAGAAAGTGTGCCGGTTGTAAAAGAAATGGGAGAAATAGTGTATGCAGGCGGAAAGCAATTAAGTGGTAATATAGAAATATTGGTAGTTAAAGAAGTAGCACAAAGTTATCTTACAAAACTCTGGAATAATGAAGCTTTACAACATGAAAAAAATAATAGCAAAAATTCTTTTGTTCATAGTCTTAGTAAATACTTTACTTGGATAGTATTGTTTATTGCAACCATTGCAGGCTTGTATTGGTTTTATCATGCTCCATCATACATGTGGCCTGCAATAACAGCTGTTTTAATTGTAGCTTGTCCTTGTGCTTTATTACTTAGTAATACCTTTACTAATGGCAATATCTTACGCATTTTTTCAAATAAAAAATTATTTCTCCGAAATGCACAAACTATAGAATCTTTAGCTACAATTAATCATATAGTTTTTGATAAAACTGGTACACTTACTAAACGAGAAGAGCAAACCATAGTATATGAAGGAACTCCTTTGTCTACCTTACAAAAAATACAAGTTACATCATTAGCAGCATATTCAACACATCCGTTAAGTAAAGCAATTAGTACTTTTTTACACGAACACAATACAGTAAAAGTATTAGCATATAAGTCATTCATAGGAAGTGGTATAGAGGGTATTGTAAATGATGATGTTATTAGTTTAGGTTCAAAAAAATTTATACTTAAACAATCAACTGAAACTGATTCTGAAACAGCTGTATATGTAGCAATAGAAGGTAAAGTATTGGGAAGATTTATTGTTCAAAATCAATACAGAAAACATATTCAAAGCCTATTAAAAAAACTACAATCCTATTTTACTATATCTATACTTAGTGGCGATAATGAGGGTGAGAAAGAATATTTACAATCACTGCTTGGTAAATCTGCTATTCTTTTATTTCAACAAACGCCAGAGGATAAACTTAATATGATTAAGCAACTACAACAACAAGGAAAAAATATATTAATGATTGGTGATGGTTTAAACGATGCTGGTGCATTAAAGCAAGCCAATGTAGGTATTGCAGTTGCTGATAATACAAATAATTTCACCCCTGCTAGTGATGGTATTATTGATGCTGAAACTTTGCCTCAATTATTACAGTTTCTACAATTGTGTAAATGGAATAAGCGAATTGTAATAATGGCTTTTATTGTTTCAATGCTGTACAATATTATAGGAATTTTCTTTGCAGTACAAGGATTGCTTTCTCCAATGATTGCTGCTATTTTAATGCCATTAAGTAGTTTAACTATCTTACTCATAACATTTGGAATGAGTAATTTATTGTCACATAAATTATTATCAAATAAAAATTTATCATTTTAAAATAATACACATGAAAACTGCACAACAAATTATAGAAAGCAAACCAGTTAAGTTTAATACTGTTGCTCTAAACGACACTGTTTTAACTGCAATAAGTCTTATGCGTTCTGAAAATTTAAGTTATGTAACAGTACTTGATGATGGAAAATTTGTAGGTCTGTTAGGAGAAAAAGATTACACTCAAAATGGAATACTTGAAGGAAGGCATTCAGATACTACTTTGGTAAAAGAAATGATGCATGTACAATATCCAACTGTTCAAGCAAATGACACTAGTGATGTTTGTTTAGAGATGATGGATATTTATAAAACTAGATATTTAGTAGTATTTGACCAACACACATTTATTGGTGTATTAACTATGCATGATCTATTAAGAGAAAAGGTTAAAGAAGGTCATCAATAGTATTTAAAGTATCACTATCCCCTAGTATTTACTCCAACTAACATAAGTATATGTTTGTATTGGGCATAAACATTTCGTTTATGCCTTTTTTATGTGCTATTCATGATTTAAAACATGATAAAAATCATCTTATGCATTGAGTAAAGTCATAGTATAACTATGCTCATACAAATACTTTTGAATTCTAAAAGTTTGATTATGAGTGTTATTATTTTATTACTTGTTGCAAGTATTACGGTAGCCATTATTTTTCTTGTAGCTTTTATATGGTCCGTCAAATCAGGCCAATATGCAGATCATGAAGGGGCATCAATAAGAATGCTATTCGATGAAATAAAAGGTAATCAAATTTAACTTTTACAAGGTATTATTCAGTTTTATCTATTATCAACTTCTTTAAAATTATGCAAGTAGAAAAATTTTATTACGATAACAAAATAGTTAAATGGTTTGCATATGCTACTATGTTATGGGCTGTAGTAGGCATGTTAGCAGGTTTGTTAGCATCTATACAAATGTTTTATCCAGCTGCTAATTTCAATTTTGCCCCTACAACCTTTGGTAGAGTAAGACCAGTTCATACCAATGCTGTCATTTTTGCCTTTGTTGGCAATGGTATTTTTATGGGTGTATACTATTCTCTGCAAAGATTGTGTAAAGCAAGAATGTTTAGCGATGTACTTAGTAAAATGCATTTTTGGGGTTGGCAATCAATTATTGTTGTAGCTGCAATAACACTCTTGGCTGGTTTTACAACTGGTAAAGAATATGCTGAATTGGAATGGCCAGTAGATATTGCTATTACAGTTGTTTGGGTTGTATTTGGTATTAATATGTTTGGCACCATCATTAAACGTAGAGAAAGCCATTTATATGTAGCAATTTGGTTTTACATAGCTACTTGGGTAACCGTAGCCATGTTGCACATTGTTAATTCTTTCGAGATTCCTTTTTCTGCATTTAAAAGTTATAGTTGGTATGCTGGTGTACAAGATGCTTTAGTACAATGGTGGTATGGGCACAATGCAGTAGCCTTCTTCTTAACTACTCCTTATTTAGGCATTATGTATTATTTTCTGCCTAAAGCAGCTAATAGACCAGTATACAGTTATCGGTTATCTATCATTCATTTTTGGGCGTTAATATTTATATATATATGGGCAGGGCCACATCATTTGTTATATACTGCTTTACCAGATTGGGCACAAAGTTTAGGAACTGTTTTTAGTATTATGCTTATTGCACCAAGTTGGGGTGGAATGCTGAATGGTCTCTTTACTTTAAGAGGTGCTTGGGATAAAGTAAGAGTAGATCCTATTCTTAAATTTATGGTTGTTGCTATTACTTGCTATGGTATGGCTACGTTTGAGGGGCCATTGCTTAGTTTAAAAAATGTAAATGCCATAGCTCATTTCACAGATTGGATTGTAGCACATGTGCATGTGGGTGCTTTAGGTTGGAATGGCTTTTTAACTTTTGCACTTGTTTATTGGTTAATTCCAAAAATATTTAATACGCCTTTGTATTCTACAAAGCTTGCTACTACTCACTTTTGGATTGGTACCATTGGTATTGTATTGTATGCAATTCCTTTGTATTGGGCTGGTTTTACACAAGCTTTAATGTGGAAGAATTTTACTGCAGAAGGTCAGTTGAAGTTTCAGTTTTTAGAAACAGTAACCCACATATTACCTATGTATGTTACTAGAAGTATTGGAGGTACATTATACATTATTGGCGTATTTATAATGATATACAATATTGCTAAAACTGTAAAAGCTGGAAGTCTAGTTGCAAATGAGCCAGCAGAAGCTGCACCATTACAGAAGCATGTAAGTACACATGGAAAACAACATTGGCACCGTTGGATTGAAGAAAGACCACTACAAATGTTGGTATTTAGTTTAGTGGCAGTTGCTATTGGTGGTGTTCTAGAATTAGTGCCTACATTTTTAATTAAAAGTAATATTCCTACTATAGCTACTGTAAAGCCTTATACTCCATTAG
>JBMLQZ010000079.1:0-1041 GCA_049241285.1 Chitinophagaceae bacterium
AGATATACAAGAAAAAGCTGCAGTAGTAGGTATGAATGGATTTATTACTAAACCATTTAATCCCACAGATTTATACAATACTATTGCTCGTAATCTATCCTACTCATAATTAGAAGGATAGATTATGCTAAAATATTTTTAATTCAACCGAAGGTTTATTCAAATTAAATCGTCCAATCACCGAATTATTGATAAACCATTTGAACGAGCAGCAGCTAATACAAGCTTTACAGAATGGAGATGCAAAAGCATTTACCCAAATACTTGATGCATACCAAAACTTGGTATACAATACTATTTTAGGTATTACTCAAAGTAAAGAAGATGCAGAAGATATTGCTCAAGAAGTGTTTGTTCAAGTTTATGAATCGGTGTATCAATTCAAGGGCGAATCGAAATTTTCAACTTGGTTATATAGAATTGCCATTACCAAATCGCTTGATTGGCAACGCAAAAGAAAAAGAAAAAAAAGATTTGCCATTATTGAAAGTTTATTTGGTATCAATAATGAGGTAAAACATGAATCGGTAACCTTTTATCATCCTGGAGTTGCTTTAGCAAATAAAGAACAAGCAGCAGTATTATTTAAAGCTATTCAGCAATTACCAGAAACGCAACAAATTGTATTTACGTTAAATAAAGTAGAAGGATTAAGCTATCAAGAAGTTGCAGAAGTATTACAAGTAACAGTGGCATCTGTTGAAGCACTTTTACATAGAGCAAAACAAAATTTAAGAAAAAAATTACAACAATATCATCAATCAATAAATTGACATTATGGAGAAAAAATTTTACAGTACAGAAGAAATTGATGCCATACTCAATAGTATTGATACTATTAAACAAGCAGTAATGCCTCCATTTTTTAGTACACGATTACAGGCTCGTTTACAAACTAGCAATACTATTTCTTTTTGGGAAAAAATAGCTTTTTCTAAACCTGCATTTACAGTTGCCATGTTGGTCATTTTTTTGGTATTAAATATTGCAACAATCAATACAGTTGTTTCAGACAATACAGCAATTGATAAAACTGCTTCA
>JBMLQZ010000080.1:0-4894 GCA_049241285.1 Chitinophagaceae bacterium
GATAAAGGCGTAGGAGCCCTGAATGAAGAAGCAATGAAAAGTAGTGCAGGTGCTCTGGAAAGAATTGCTGTTGTTCGTGTAAATAGTTTGCTTAAAGCTGTAGATACCTTACATGCTAAAGGCATTCAAGTATTTACTAGCGATATGAAGGCCGATACAAAAGTGTATGATTTGCCGCTAGAACAACCTTCTTGTATTATTATGGGTAATGAAGAAAGGGGAGTGCAACCTTATTTGGCAAAAGCAGCAGATGCTTATTTTACCATACCAATGGCTACCAATTTCGATTCGTTTAATGTTTCAGTAGCTGCAGGAATTATTGTTTATGAAGCATTGAAAAAAAGAATTGGTCAATAATTTTTTTATTTATTGAATGAAATTACATGCTACAAAAATCAATAAGCTTAGTTGAATGCCCACGTGATGCTATGCAAGGTTGGCATCGGTTTATTTCAACAAACGATAAAATAAGATATATCCAATCTTTATTACACCTTGGATTTGATACCATAGATTTTGGCAGTTTTGTTTCGCCAAAAGCTATTCCTCAAATGGCTGATACATCGTTGGTTTTAAAAGGCTTACAACTAACAAGCACATCCTCTAAATTATTAGCAATTATAGCTAATGTAAGAGGAGCCGAAGAAGCCGTTTTACACGATGAAATTTCTTACTTAGGTTTTCCTTTTTCAATATCACCAACTTTTCAATTTAAAAATACCAATAGCACTTTAGATGAAAGTTTGAATAGGGTTGATGAAATACAAGAGTTATGTATTAAAAATAATAAAACCTTGGTAGTTTATTTAAGTATGGCTTTTGGAAACCCATATGGAGATGCTTACGATAGCAGTATTTTGTATCATTGGGCTAATGAAATGATTGCAAAAAATATCTCTATAATTTCACTTGCAGATACTGTTGGATTAGCTTCACCCAATCAAATTTCAGAAGCATTAAACGCATTAATTCCTCACCATCAAGATACCGTTTTTGGTGTACACTTACATAGTCAATTACATGATTTTACTGCAAAAATAGCCGCTGCAAAAAATGCTGGTTGCAGTAGGTTTGATGGGGCCATTAAAGGAATTGGTGGATGCCCAATGGCTCAAAACGATTTAGTAGGAAATATTGCAACTGAACAAATGATTAATTGGTTTAATCATGCTGAAAAGCTTGTAGATATTGATATGGAAGGACTAGAAAAATCTATTGAAATTGCTACTGAAATTTTCGTGTAAGATACCACTTTGTTCCATAAAACATTACTACCGAAAAAAATACAATGTAGCCGATAGCAAACCATAACAAACCAGATAAGCTATCGAATTTTGCAATTATTTTTTCGTAAGCAGGTACACTTATACCAGAATAACCTTCATAAAATCCTAGTAATAAAGAGAAAGTAAAGAAAATAGGAATTGAAGCCATAGTTAGTTGAAAGTATCTACGAACAAACTGGTTCATGTTATAATAAACTTCTTCTAAATTCTTTTTTACTGGTAAAACAGTATTGGTTAAATATTGAATTCTATTATATGCTTGAAACCATTTTACAATAAACAATAAGGATAAAAAAGCCAAAACATAAAAATATACGCTTATTGACCAAGCATCGCTTTTGTAACCAATCCAAACAAATGAAGGAATCATTATTAGTGTAATAATAATCTCAATTACCAAACTGCGTTTTAATTTGTTAATTGGCGATTTTGGGTTATGTTTTAATAAAGCAGCTAATGTTTCTGTCGTTTTTACTTCAGAATGTGCAAGTGGCTCTTTATTTTTTAAATAATATTTTAAATCGTCTAATTCCATAATAAACTATTGCTTACGAAGACAATTGATAATGTTTTTGTGTGTTTTCTTTTAGTTTAACTTTTATTCGGTTCATTTTTACAGCTACGTTATTGGCTGTTAAACCTAGCATTTCACCAATAGCATTGTAGTCATAATCTTCTAAATACAACATAACTAAAGCCTTGTCTATTTTCGATAATTCTCCAATAGCTGCATACATAGCTTTTACTTGTAGTTCAATATCGGTAGTACTTTGATCAATTATTTCTGGAAACTCACTGCTTTGAAAAAAGTCGTTTTTCTTTTTATCTTTTTTAAAAAAAGTAATGGCAGTATTTAACGCTACACGATATAGCCATGTAGAAAATTTTGATTCTCCTTTAAAACTATGAAACGATTTCCAAGCTTGTAATGTAATTTCTTGAAATAAGTCTTCACGGTCTTGCATAAAATCCATGTACACAGAGCATACTTTGTGTACAATATTCTGGTGTTGGTTAATTAAGTGAATAAACTCTTTTTCTTGAACCATTACTAAGCTGTTAATATAAAACAGGTTTTACAGTATACCCTTTTTTTCTAAGTAAATGAATAACACCAAATTTTCCACCTAAATGTGCAGCACCAACAGCAAAAAATGTAGGCATTTGTTCCATAGCTTTTTTCATTACTCCAATCCAATTAGCATTTCTATTATTTAGCATTAAAGCTTCATAACTACCATATTGAGCATCTTGGGTAATTGTTTTATATAGTTTATCAATATCCTTCTCTAAATATTTTTTCATCAATTCATGAATACTTTGTCTTGAACTATCAAGATTAAACAGTGTTTCTTTTAACATATTTGCTTGAACACTGTATGGTATTGTATCAAAAATACTCATTTGATATTCAATGGTTTCTAATCCTTTGATGCTAATATTTTGTTTTTTTGCTAATTCTTGAAACTTCATTTCCCAGCCTTCTACTTTACAATTTAGCAATGCAGGAAAAATAGCACTCATTAAAAGCATTGGCTTTACATTACCCATAGCTTGTAATGGCATTCCTGCTTTTGATTTGTAAATTTTATTCATGCTATCATACAATTCTTTGCCAACATATTTTTCTATTGATTCACCTTTTGGCATCATCATTAATTTAATAGCATTCATCATCATACTAGGATTACTCATGTCAATTTCTAAAAACAACTGCTTACTTTCTTTAAATTTAGCTGCTATTACTTCATCAATTTTTAATTGATCGGCACACATTAAATGCATGGTACCAAATAGGTAAGATGTGCCTTGTATTTTGTTACCGCTAATTTCCCATAAAAGCGTTTTTTCTTTTGGAATTTGAGCTTGTGCACAAATAATGGAAATAGAAGCTATGAATAATGCAAGTATTTTTTTCATGAATATTTTTCAATTTTTCTATCAGTATACACTTCTTTTAAATTATTACATACGGGCAAAAAAAAACTCTCTGATTGCAGAGAGTTTTGTACTTACGAACCCATTATTTTATAAATGTGCTTGAATTTTTTTGTCTAGAACACTTTTTGGTACTGCACCAATTTGTTTGTCTACTATTTTACCACCTTTTACAAAAAGAATTGCAGGTATTGAAGTAATGCCGTAATTAACACTTAAATTAGGATTTACGTCTACATTTACTTTTCCAATGTTTACTTTTCCTTCGTATTCTTTACTTAACTCTTCAATTACTGGTCCAATTGCACGGCAAGGCCCACACCATTCTGCCCAAAAATCAATAACACTTAATTTGTCGCTATCCAAAACTTCTGTTTGGAAATTAGCATCTGTTAATTCTAAAGCCATTTTGTTTAAATTTTTTTATGATTGAGATGATTCTCCGTTTTGTTAGAGTTATCAAATATACACCCAAAGCTACTTGTGTGCTGTTTTGACTTTTCCACTTTTGTGATTAATGACGATACTTCATGAATTCTTTAAACATGATATGAAAACTGAGCGTAAATATGTCAAATTATCGGAAAGATTCAACACTTTTCGTTGAATACAATCTATTATTTAGTTGGTATTGACGCAAAATTCAAAAACTGCTTTGATGTTAAAAATCCCACAGTTTGTTTCATTACTTTTCCATTTTCATCTACAATTACTAAAGTAGGAATGGCTGTTACTTTATACCATTGTGCCATTTTTGCACCTTCTTCTGTATCAACATCAATAGCCATATTAATATAGTTTTGATTAAGGATGTTTATTACCTCTTTATTTGTGAGCGTTTTTGATGACAGTTGTTTACAGCTTCCACACCAAGTTGCATAAAAATCAATAAAAATGGGTTTCTTTTCTTTTTTTGCTTGAAGTCTTGCTTGTTTAAAATCGCCTGAGAAAAAAGTAATTTTTTCTGGTTCAGTTAGTTTACTTTCTTTAGGAATAAAAAAAGCAACATTGAGCATTATAAAAAGAAATGATCCAATATAAATAGCAATTTTTTTCATTATTGTTGTTGAAGTTTGTTACAATAAACTTAAAGACAGTGATTTTGCAAAATACTTACAACTTACTTTGTCATACTTTGTAAAACATCGTATTTGGTTACAATGTGGTAATTACCAGATTCGTCTTTTGCTAAAACTGCTCCATTTTCTTTGTTAATTAAACTTCCTAATTTTTCAACAGGTGAACTAAAATCTACAATAGGATAGGGGGCTTCCATAACATTGGCAACCTTTTCATTTTTTATTGCCGAGTTGCTAAAAAGCTTTTGAAATAATCCACCTTCACTTAACGATCCTACTAATTGATGTTGTTCAAAAACAGGAATTTGTTCTATATCAAACTTTTTCATTAACTCTACTGCTTCTGCAACTGTATTTTCAGGGGTAACTGTTACCAATTTTTGACCCACCCTTCCACTTACAATATCCTTAAATGTTTTTACATCTAAAAAGCCTCTTTCCATCATCCATTGGTCGTTATATATTTTGCCAACATATCTACTTCCATGATCATGAAAAATACAAACCACAACATCGTCTTTTGTTAAGCTTCCTCCTAATTCAAAGAGTCCTTGCAAACAGCTACCAGCACTATAACCACAAAATAAACCT
>JBMLQZ010000080.1:4904-5338 GCA_049241285.1 Chitinophagaceae bacterium
ATTACAGCACCATCTTTATCGGTTACTTGTACAAATTCATCAATTACACTCATATCATAATTCTGTGGAACAAAATCTTCTCCAAAGCCTTCTGAAATGTAAGGATGCACATAACTCATATCTATTTCTCCTGTTTTAAAATAATGAGTTAATAAAGAACCAAATACATCAACAGCCCATACTTTAATATTCGGATTTTTTTCTTTCAAATATTTTGCAGTACCAGTTATTGTGCCACCTGTGCCTGCAGTACAAACTAAGTGTGTAATTTTTCCATCTGTACACAACGGGAAAACTTGTAAAACATTTCGGAATAAGTCACCTTGCGCATTCACATTTATTAATGTAGCTGTTGCGGCTCTTTTTAGTCGGACTTCCATCATCAAAAACGACAACGCAGGATCTTGATAAGGTGCAGGAAGGTTGGGTATCTG
>JBMLQZ010000080.1:5348-7174 GCA_049241285.1 Chitinophagaceae bacterium
TGTTTGTTCCCAAATTTCTGGCCCAGTACTTTCATAATGTGCTTGTCTATTCGCTAAATTATCGTACTGATTCATGTACATGCTGTTAGGCACTTCTTTTCCTAAACGCTTAGCAACGCTATAATAGCTCCTTGGATCTTCAGGTAAAACGTTTGTAGGACAAACAATAACTTCTGCTCCAACGGCTTTTAAAATATCAGCTTTCTCTTTACTTTGTTTATCTGTGGTAACAAATATGCATTTATATCCTTTTACACATGCAGCAAGTGCCAAACCCATGCCTGTATTACCACTTGTACCTTCAATAATGGTTCCTCCTGATTTTAGTTTACCTTCTTTTTCAGCCACCTCAACCATTTTTAAAGCCATTCTATCTTTAATTGAATTTCCTGGATTAAAATAGTCTACTTTAGCCAAAACCAATGCAGGTATATCTTTGGTTACTTTATTTAAACGAATTAATGGCGTATTTCCAATCGTTTCTAAGATGTTATTTTTAATATTCATCCCTAATGTTGTTTATTTAACAAATGTATGGTATTGATACACTGATAGTGATAGGTGAAACGATGATTTGCCAATTTCGATAGAAATTGAAAAAACATAAACTACTTAATAAGTGAGAAAAATTATGCAGAGGCTGTTGTATCTGATGTTTTAAAAGCGGCGGTAATTTTTCCGCACAAATCAGACTCAATCATTTGTGCAGCAAGCACAATCATATTTTTAAAAGCAATTGCTGAACTTATTCCATGACCAATAATTACTGGTTTTGCCACGCCTAAAACGGGTGTTCCACCATAATTTTCATAATGAAAGCGATTAAAATATGCATCTTGTGACAAGCCTTTTTGAACTGCTATATCGTAAAAACTTTCTGCCATTTTTAAAACAATATTTCCAGTAAAGCCATCACAAACCATCACATCGGCTTTGTTGTTAAAAAAGTCTCTACCTTCAATATTACCAATAAATTGTAGTGATTTGTTTTCTTTTAATATAGGAAATGTTGTTTGTGATAAAGTGTTTCCTTTTCCTTCTTCCTCACCAATATTTATTAAGCCTACTCTTGGTGAAGTAATTTGAAGAATATGTTCGGAATATAAACTTCCTAATAAAGCAAATTGATTCAGATGTTCAGGTTTACAATCAGCATTCAATCCCACATCAACCAATAAACCAGAATTTCCAGAAATCTGTGGAACAATTGATGTAATTGTTGGTCTTAAAACCCCTGGAATAGTTTTGATACTAAACATGGCACCAACAAGCATGGCACCTGTGTTGCCAGCACTAATAAATGCTTGAATTTTATTAGTGGCAAGTAAATGAAAACCGATAGCTATTGAGCTATGTTGCTTTTCTTTAAATGCTTTTGTTGGATGTTCATGATAGCCAATGACTTCAGAAGCATGTACAATACGAAAATTAGGTGATGAAATACCGTATTCCTCAAAAAGAGGTTTTACAAGTGCTTCATCACCTATACAAAAAATATTAACTGTTGAATTACTTATTTCGCTAAATAGTTTGAGACCTTTAACCGCTTCTAACGGTGCAAAATCTCCACCCATCATGTCTAAACCAATATTCATGTGCGAAAGCTAAGTAATTATTCTAAAAAGTTACGCTTTTAATGGAGCTTTTTCTGCAACCAATTTGCCTTTATAGAATAATTTACCCTCACTTACATGTGCACGGTGGCGTACATGCAATTCACCAGTGGTAGTATCTTTACTAAGAGTAACTTCTTGAGCTACATAGTGTGTTCTTCTTTTTGCACTGCGTTGTTGCGAATGTCTACGCTTTGGATTTGGCATAACGTC
>JBMLQZ010000081.1:0-1607 GCA_049241285.1 Chitinophagaceae bacterium
TGGCTGTAAAGGCTTTAGAAAATAGCAAAGCTATTGTGGTAAACGATTTAAAAACAGCTATTGATTTGGTAAATGAATATGCGGCTGAACACTTAATTATTGCTTGTGCAAATGCTGAGGCAATTGGTGATTCAATTGTTAATGCAGGCTCTATTTTCTTGGGTAATTATTCGCCAGAAAGTGTAGGTGATTATGCAAGCGGAACCAACCATACTTTACCAACAAACGGTTTTGCTAAAGCATATAGTGGTGTAAGTGTAGATAGTTTTGTGAAGAAAATTACCTTTCAACAGTTGAGTCAATCTGGTTTACAACAAATTGCAAATACCGTAATAAATATGGCAACTGCTGAAGGGTTAGATGCCCATGCAAATGCAGTAAAAGTTAGATTGTAACAATTGTTTACTAAAGCGATATTGGATTGATTCAGAACGTTGTTGCAAAGCGATAAAGGCGTACAAGAGTGCGACGCAACGAAGTTGAAAAGAATTACAAAAGTTGATTTCAAAAAAATAATTTTCATGCAGTTTTCACTTGATAAAATAACCAGAAAAAATATTCAGAGTTTAGTGGCTTACTCTTCTGCTAGAGACGAGTTTAGTGGCGAAGCCAATGTGTACTTAGATGCTAATGAAAATAGTTTAGGTAGCCCCTTAATTAAATGGTATAACCGTTATCCAGATCCTCATCAACAAGCGGTTAAAAATGCATTGAGTGCTATTAAAGGCATTGCTGCTGAACATATTTTTTTAGGAAATGGTAGCGATGAATGTATTGATTTGTTGTATAGAAGTTTTTGTAATCCAGGGGTTGATAATGTTATTATTTGTCCGCCTACTTATGGTATGTATCAAGTGAGTGCAAATATTAACGATATTGAATTAAGAGTGGCACCATTATTAGATGATTTTCAATTAAACCTAGCTCATATAGAAACTTTAATTGATGAGCAAACCAAGATTATTTGGATTTGTTCACCCAATAATCCAACAGGTAATTCTATTAATAGAGCCGATATTGAAATGGTGTTGAATAATTTTAATGGAATTGTAGTAATAGATGAAGCGTACATAAACTTTGCAAAACAAAAAACCTTTGTACAAGATTTAATAGATTACCCAAATTTGGTAGTGTTGCAAACATTTAGCAAAGCTTGGGGTTTGGCAGCTTTGCGTTTAGGAATGGCGTTTGCATCAACAGAAATTATTAGCATTTTAAATAAAGTAAAACCACCTTATAATATTAATCAAGCTACACAAGAATTGGCTTTAAAAGCATTAGAAGAAGTAGGACAAGTGAATGACATGATTCAAGAAATTGTATCGATGAGAGATGCTTTGGCTGATGTTTTTAAACAAATGCCAACTGTAGAAAAAGTTTTGTAAGATAGGCCCATGCCCTCAAATCTCCAACTCAACGTTTATGTCCTATTTATAAAAGCATTTAAATCTACTTCATGTCTGACAAGATGTGAGTTCCGGGAACGGGCATAGCCTGGTGGTTACAGCACTGCCTCAGCTGCTCAACTTCTCCAGTGGCCAATGTTATAAAACTTTATTTGACATAATTACATTGCTATTGGCATAACCTCAGTCAAAATCATAGGG
>JBMLQZ010000081.1:1617-2057 GCA_049241285.1 Chitinophagaceae bacterium
TTTTATTAGTAAAAATTAAAGATGCTAAAAAAGTATACCAATTTTTATTAACCAAAGGAATTGTAGTACGTGACAGAAGTAGTGTTCAGCTTTGTGAAGATTGTTTAAGAATTACAATTGGAACTGAAAAAGAAAACACCGTATTGGTAGATGCTTTGGCAGAATGGATAGATGGTACAACAAATTAGCTGAATAGCTGTATTGTTTAACAACAAAGTTTTGTAAACTTTTGGTTTTATATTATTAACGAATAAACACATTCCATTATGAAAAAAACATTTTTTGCATTGGGTTTTGTAAGCTTGTTTTGGCTAAATGCTGCACTTGCATGTGAAAACAATACAGACACATCGTTTAAAGCAGCACAGCAAAACAAAATAGTAATTACACCTGATGCCGATAATGCAGGATTAAAGTTGCCTAATGGTTTTGGAGCGTTA
>JBMLQZ010000082.1:0-2698 GCA_049241285.1 Chitinophagaceae bacterium
TTTAATAGCTAATAAAGAAAGCATAATTTGTAGAAAGCTGAATTCTTCCGATAAATTCTGTTTGTTTTCTTGTAATAACTGCCGTTATTTTTCCTTCTTTTCGCTTGCTTGATACATTTTCTTTTACCACTTTTACCATCACCACATCACCATTTAAAGCGGTATTAAAATCACCTGGTCTTACTAATACATCCCCACTTTTATCTTCAATTAAAACATAACCAATGCCACTTCTAGTAATTTCTAAAATACCTTTTACTGCATGTGAAATATGCGTTTGTTTGGTTGTTTTATTTTTAACTTTTTTACTTTTACTCATGTTGAAGTATAAAAAAATGACGATTAATTTTTTTGAAATTGCTGTATAAAAGCTAGTATTTGTTGGTTAAATGCCAAACCTTGGTCGAAAAGAAATTGGTGTTTTATTGGTAATACGTATAATGGTAAATCTTGTAATTGCTCTGTAAACTTAGTTAATCGAACAGCATCTTTCTCTGTTGTTACAATAAATTTTTCTTTAGCATCAATTTCATTAAATTTTTCTTTTATTTCCTCAAGGTCGTCAATGGTAAAAATATGGTGATCGTTATAGTTTTTTTGGTAGTAGGTAGCTGCATTTTGTAGTAAAAAAGCTTTTAAAGGAGCAGGATTTGCAATTCCACATACTAGTAAAACTTCATCTGTTGTAGTAATATTTCTTTTATGCTGATGATAAATATGATAAGGCGTATTATATTGAATGGTTGTAAAATAAATTGTTTGATGCGGTAAAGGCTTTAAATCTTTAATTATGGTATCTTTTTTTGCTATAGACAAATCAGAAGGACATTTTGTAACTACAATAATATCACTTCGTTTTGCAGAAGCCCATTCATCTCTTAAATCACCGGTTGGTAAAAAAAAGTCATGTGTATATAAATTACTATATTCTGTAAGTAAAATATTTAATCCAGCTTTTACAGCTCTGTGTTGAAAAGCATCATCTAAAATTATGGCTTCTAAATTGGGTTTTTCTTGCAGTAATTGTGGAATGGCTACTAATCTTTCTTCACCAACAGCAACTGTTACATCGGGGAATTTTTTATGAAACTGCATCGGTTCATCGCCAATATCTAATGCAGTAGTTTGTGTGTTGGCAATTACAAATCCTTTTGTTTTGCGTTTATACCCTCTGCTAAGTGTTGCAATTCGAAAATCATGTTGCAGTAATTCTAATAAATATTCTACCATTGGAGATTTTCCTGTACCACCAACAGCAAGATTACCTACACAGATGATGGGGAAATTAAATGTGGCAGATTGAAAATATTGTTTATTGTATAACCAATTTCTAATAATAATAACTAACCCATAAATTAAAGCAAAGGGTAATAATACTAATCTGAAAGAAGTTAAAAATATATTATTAAAATTCATAAACGTTTGTAGGTGTAACACAAAAGTTTAAAGGTATATCAAAATTGTTGGTATCGGTAATTGTATCTATAGGTGTAAAATAGTTAAACCCAATAAATGTAGCATTTGGATGGCATTTTGCTAGAAAACGATCATAAAAGCCCTTTCCATACCCTACTCTATATCCATTTTTATCAATAATTATGTTTGGTACAAAAACAATATCAATTTCATCTGGAGCAATTGCTTTTCCAAACTTGGGTTCGATAATTCCATATTTATTGGTGTTGTAAACTGTTTCTTCATCTATTACAATAGCTTGCATATCAAGTGTTTTAAAGTTACAAACCGGATACGCAATATGTAAATTAGGAACAAAATGCCTTAAATAACTAGTAAACAAATGGGTGTTGGGTTCAATAAATTTTTCTATTGGCCAAAATGTAAGTACACTTTGAATTGAATCTATTTGAAAGCTTTGAAATTGAAGAAGCAATAAATCATCTAGTTTCAATTTTTCTTTTGAAGAAATTGCATTTCGTTTTTCTTGATAAATTGCTCTTAAAGCAGCTTTTGTCATAGATATTGTTGTAATACAGGTGAAATTTCATTTGCTTGTTGCAAAATAAAGTTACTATCTAAAGTATTTGTAAATGGAATAGATGCAATTTTACGAAAACCGCTCCATGCTTCAATTTCAGCTTCATAGTTCAAATATTGATCATTAAAAATCCATCCCAAAACATCAATATTATGCTGCTTACAAACGGCTGCAGTTAACAATGAGTGGTTAATACTTCCTAAATAGTTTCTACTTACCAAAATAACTTTCGCTTGTAATTGTTTAATTATATCAATCACAAATTCGTTCTCATTCAATGGAACTAATAAACCACCTGCACCTTCTATCACTAATGGATGTGGTAATGATTGATACACATTCATAATTTCAGAAATTTGAATATGTTTTTGTTCTACCCTTGCAGCAATATGTGGAGAAGCTGGCATTGCTAGTTTATACACTTCTTTATGAAAATTATTTATAGGCAATTGTGTAAGATGTTGTACACTTTGTGCATCTGTTCCTGTTTCAAAACCCGCTTGTATAGGTTTCCAATAATTTGCTTTCAAAGCTTGAGTAACTATTGCACTTACAACCGTTTTACCAACATCTGTGCCTATACCTGTAATAAAAATTGGTTGCATTGTTATTCATTAACAGCAGTGAAAAATGAAAATACGGTGGTTCCGTAATTTCTTTGAAAGCTAAATCCGTCAAATGTTTCGAAGTTATTTCTAGGAG
>JBMLQZ010000083.1:0-2888 GCA_049241285.1 Chitinophagaceae bacterium
ATACTGGAATGACAGGTTACCAAGAAGTATTTACAGATCCAAGTTACACGGGTCAGGTAGTAATTATGAATAATGTGCATGTAGGAAATTATGGAGTAAAAGATACAGATGTAGAAAGTAGTACGGTAAAAATTAAAGGATTAATTGCTCGTAATTTAGAAGATCAGTTTAGTCGCTTACAAGCAAATGGCTCTTTAGGAGACTATTTAATTGCCAATAATATTGTAGCTATTGATGGTGTAGATACTCGTTCTTTAGTAGCACATGTACGTGAAAAAGGTGCTATGAATTGTATTATTTCTTCTGAAATTGAAGATGTTGATACGTTGAAGAAAATGTTATCTGATTGCCCTAATATGGATGGATTAGAATTGGCTAGCACTGTTAGCACAACAGAAGAATATGAATTGGGTAATCCTGATTCTCCCTTAAAAGTAGCTGTTCTAGATTTTGGTGTAAAGCAACATATTTTAGCCTGTTTGGTACAAAGAGGTGCTCATGTTAGAGTGCATCCTGCAAAAACACCATTTAGCCGTTTACAAGCCTTTAACCCAAATGGTTATTTTATTTCAAATGGTCCTGGTGATCCTGCTGCAATGCCGTATGCTGTAGAAACAGTACAAGCTATTTTAAAAGAAGAAAAACCTGTTTTTGGTATTTGTTTGGGCCATCAATTATTGGCGTTAGCAAATGGAATTTCTACCTTTAAAATGCATCATGGGCATAGAGGATTAAATCATCCTGTAAAAAATATTATTACTGGTAGATGTGAGATTACCACACAAAATCATGGTTTTGGTGTTGATCCTGAAGCGGTAAAAAATAACGAGAATATTGAGATTACACACCTTAATTTAAATGACAATAGTATTGAAGGAATTCGTGTAAAAAATAAACCAGCATTTAGTGTCCAATATCATCCTGAAGCAACACCTGGTCCACATGATAGTCGCTATTTATTTGATGATTTTATAGGTATGATTAAGACCAGCTTAAACTAAATTTACCTTTTTATATACAAAAAGGGATTGTTCTCAAAAGTAGTTCAATCCCTTTTTTATTTCTAATTTCCTGCCAAAGGGCTACCAAAAACACCCACTGCTAATTCTATCCAAATTAGGGCTAAGGCTAGTAATATTCCACCACAAAGCAATAACTTTCCTTTTAGCGTTTTTACTCTTCTTAATACAAATTCACAAGCTAATGCTGTAGCAAATAATAGAATTCCAGCAGCTAAAAAATCAAATCCACTCCAATTCACCTCGTTTGTAAACTGCATGGCTATCATTGGAATTTATAATAGTAATACAATCACTAGTGAAAAAATAATGAAACGTCTGTTTTTCATAAACATAATTCAATAGTATAAAAGTACTTTGAAAAACAAAGTAATTGAAATAATTTATGATTGCCAAAATATATTTTAAATGCTATAAAAATATTTTTCCAATATCTGTTGCTTGAACGTTTCTATACTATAAACTGATACTTGATGATTGTTTGAACGTAATAAATTTTCAATATCTTTTAAACAGCTTGGCCTAACTACTAAAATAATAGTACAAGTATTTTGATAAAAATTACTTACATATAATAAAGTAAGATAAAAACCTTGTTGTTGTTTTATTTCTAAGGGACCAATTTCATCAATAATTAAAAAGGGGGGTAGTGTACTGAAGGATTCAAGAATTACTTGATTGGCTTTTTCGAAAGCCTTTATTGAAAAAATATATTTGCCTATGGCAATGCCATCTGCATTATTTCTTTCTGCTTCCATTGAAAATATTTCATTTGTGGCAATGTTTTTAAATATGCGTTTCCCCAAAGTATCAATAGGCGTAATAATCCCTTTTAACAGATGATTTTGCTTACGCCATTCTTGTAATATAGTGGTTTTGCCAGTTTGTTTTTCGCCAGTAAGAATATAAAAGTTAGCCATATTTTTAGGTAAATTACTTATTTCTATAAAGCATTATTATTCGTATAAATAGTGCATAAAATAAGATTAAAAACAAATTTTTGTATTCTTTTTAATGGGTGTGCTTTTTTAGCTTCTTGCCAGCTGTATTGTGCTATAATACGCATTTCTGGTATTAATAGCATAATTTGTTGGATAGTATTTTGGTGTGATGAAGTATACTTACTTACCCATTTCTGCATCCAGCGTATACAAATAGGTGCAACTATAAAATTCCAGACAAAAATGATTGAAAATCCTCTCAATAAAATCATTAAAACTTTGTTTTTGGGGTTGATGAATTGAGTAGCATTAAAGTAACTAGATATCCATATCAATAAAATAATAATGGCAATGATGAGTAAAAATGTATACCTTTTTTTCTGATGTTTTTTTGCTGTTATATTTGGAATATCTATGTTAGCTAAATTGGTATTTACTATTTCACTGCTCCATTTTTTTAGTTGAATTTGTGATACCAATTTTGCATTCATAATTCCCCCCCAAATTCCTACAAGTACATAACAGCTTAAATAAGCAATAACAATATATAAGCTATAAGGGGTATTGCCTTCTGCAAAATTTTTTGTGATGCCATTTAAAAATATATCCATTGCTATCCAAAAAGATTTTCCAAATACTATGGTTACAATTAAAAGGTGTTGTAAGGCAGAATATACCAATGAAAAAAAGGTTAATATACTAGCTGCAATACGTTTATTCGGAATGATTTGAAAAAAACAAAAACCAACTAACCCTTGTATAAGCACTGCTACATAAGCCATTGGTGGACTTTGTGGACTTAACATGAATTTTACTGCTATAACGGCTAGCGTAGCTTTTAATATGGCAGATTTTTCTTGATTTGTTATTGCAATAAGAGTGATACAAATAGAAGCAAAAAATGACAAGAATAATCCTGCAAAAGGAA
>JBMLQZ010000084.1:0-1073 GCA_049241285.1 Chitinophagaceae bacterium
ACCTTTAGGTAGTTTTTCTTTGGCAATTTTTTCAATTTCTGCAATAGCTTCTCCACTACTAAAACCTTTTGCCGCATCACCATTAATAGTAGCAGAAGTGTACATATTGTAACGAGTAAGTTGTTCAGGACCAAATACTCTTTCTAAACGAATAAATGCACTGTAAGGAACCATTTCTCCTTGGTCGCTTTTTACGTATAGCTTTAGAATATCATCAGGTGATTTTCTAAATTCTGGTGATGTTTGCACCATTACTTTATACATCTGTCCAAAACGTATAAAATTGGTAGCATAATAGCTACCCAACAGTGTTTGCAACGTTTCCATGGCAACATCTACCGTTACACCTTTTGCAGCTGCTGCATCTGCATTAACATGAATTAAATATTGGGGAAATGTGGGATCGAAGCTGGTGAAAGCACTACCAATAACCTTACTACTTTTTAGGCCAGCAATAAAGTTGTTTGTGGCTTCGGCCGTTTTATCTAAATCTGTGCTTCTATTTTTATCTAATAACCTCAATTCAAAACCACCTGCATTTCCAAATCCAGGAACCGTTGGTGGAGGGAAACATTCAATTTGAGCATCCACAATATGTTTGGTATCTTTTTGCAACGATGCAATAATGTCTGCTACATTTGTATCTCTTTCTTTCCATGATTTTAAACTAATCATACCCATTCCATAGCTTGCACCTGCAACTTCATTCACCAAACTATATCCACTTAAAGTACTTACGTTTTCAACCTCTTTGTATTGTTGTGCAATTTTTTGAATGGCACCCATTACAGCCTGTGTTCTTTCAACAGTGCTACCTGCTGGTGTAACAACGTTTACATAAATCATTCCTTGATCTTCAGTTGGCATAAACCCACTTGGTAAAATTTTATTTACACCAACAATAGCCACAAACGTAATTACCATCACAACCATAGTTGCCAACCTTCTTGGCACCCATTTTATTAAAATCTGTTTGTACTTATTTTCTGTTTTATTGTAGCCGTTATTAAACTTGCCATAAAACTTTGTAAGCCAATTGGTTTTAGTAGTGTGTTGATGTTTTAATAATAATG
>JBMLQZ010000085.1:0-2920 GCA_049241285.1 Chitinophagaceae bacterium
TAAATTTTTTTTTTTTTTAAATTGTGTATAACTTTTTTTGTTTCTTTTTTACTACAATTTTCTTTTTTATTAGTAATCATTCGTCTATTTCTATTTGTTTTTTCTATGTTCTCTTGTTTATTGATACTTTTTTATTCAATACATTAATATGTAACTTTTTATAATGCATAATAATGAATATTTTATTTTTAAATATGATTAAATTGTTAATTTTTTTTAACAAATTTGTCTGTAGAATAAATATTAGTTGATAAAAGTGTTTTTCTAAACAGTTTACAAATAATATTTTTCAAAACTCGGTCTCTAACATTGCTTTGCTTGCTTGATGAAAACGAAACGCTTACAAATAAACTTGTAAGCGTTTATTGTTTTTAGCACATGCTATCCCCAATTTCAACAAAGTGTTACTTAACACGTTATAGCATATTACATTTGCCACAATTTTAGAAATGTATCATTTTTCAATGCCACTATTGGCTTTTAAATAATTAATTACATGAACTTATTTCAGGAGCAAAACACTGAGTTTCAAAGAAGACATATTGGTCCAAATAAAGAAGATACTCAAGCAATGTTAGAAACTATTGGTGTAGATTCTGTGGAAGCACTGATTGAAAAAACTGTTCCCAATAGTATTCGTTTACAGGAAGACTTAAACTTGCCAGAAGCTATTAGTGAATTTGAGTATTTACAGTCTTTAAAAAGTATTGCTCAAAAAAATAAGTTATATAGAAATTACATTGGTCAAGGATATTACGGAACCATAACACCAACTGTAATTTTAAGAAATATTTTCGAGAATCCGGGTTGGTATACACAATACACACCATATCAAGCCGAAATTAGTCAAGGTAGGTTAGAAAGTTTATTAAACTTTCAAACTATGGTTGCAGATTTAACTGGGTTGCCATTGTCAAATGCTTCTTTGTTAGATGAAGCTACAGCAGCAGCTGAAGCAATGGCAATGTTGTTTCATCATGTAAATAAAACCGATGTAATTGAAAAGCCTAAATTCTTTGTTGACGTAAATACATTCATTCAAACAAAAGATGTTTTAGTTACAAGAGCAAATCCTATTGGCATTGATTTAGTTTTTGGTGATTATAAAACTGCTGTGATTGATAACACGTATTTTGGAGCATTTATACAATATCCAAATAGTTTAGGAAGTGTAGAAGATTACGAATCATTCATCAGTAGCGTTCATTCAGTAAATGCTTTTGTTGTAATGGCCACAGATTTATTGGCATTAACAGTTTTAAAAAGTGCCGGTGAACTTGGTGCAGATGTAGCAATTGGTTCTGCTCAACGTTTTGGTGTTCCATTGGGTTATGGTGGCCCTCATGCTGCATTCTTTGCAACAAAAGAAGAATTTAAAAGAGGCATTCCTGGAAGATTAATAGGAGTAAGTATAGATGCTCAAGGTAATAGAGCATTACGTATGGCCTTACAAACAAGAGAACAACACATTAAAAGAGAAAAAGCTACTTCAAACATTTGTACTGCTCAAGCTTTATTGGCTAACATGGCAGTAATGTATGCAGTTTATCATGGTCCAACTGGGTTGAAAAAGATAGCACAAAGAGTACATACCTTAACACAGGTATTGGTTAATGGTATTCAAGATTTGGGTTTTACTGTTGTGAATGAAAATTATTTTGATACCATTACCGTAGAAGTTGATGCAAATAAAATTTTGCCTTTTGCCAAAGCGAATGAAATGAATTTTAATTATTTCGAAAAAAATAGAATTAGTATTTCAATAGATGAAACAACTTCTCAAAAAGATATTTTAGATATAGTGTATGTATTTGCTCAATTAAAAGGCTTGAATGAAGCAGAAATTGAGTTTGACAGTGATGCATCTTTTGCAATTCCAAAGTTTGCTGAAAGAACCAGTACCTTCCTAACACATCCTGTATTTAACACACATCATAGCGAAAGCCAGATGATGCGTTATATTAAGCAACTAGAAAATAAAGATTTGTCATTAAATACAAGTATGATATCATTAGGTAGTTGTACCATGAAATTAAACGCAGCTACAGAAATGATACCAGTTAGCTGGCCAGAGTTTAGTAATATTCATCCATTTGCTCCTAAAAATCAAACATTGGGTTATCAACAAATGATAGATGAGTTAGCTGAGTATTTATGTACTATCACTGGTTTTGATGCTTGTAGTTTACAACCTAATAGTGGAGCTCAGGGAGAATATGCTGGTTTATTAACTATTATGAATTATCACAAAGCCAATGGTAATCATCATAGAAATGTGGTGCTTATTCCTATTTCTGCACACGGAACTAATCCTGCAAGTGCAGTTATGGCAGGTATGAAAGTAGTGGTAGTTAAAGGAACACAAGAAGGGCATATTGATGTAGAAGATTTAAAATTAAAAGCATATCAATATAAAGACACTTTAGGTGGATTAATGGTTACATATCCTTCTACTCATGGTGTTTTTGAAGAAACAATAAAAGAAATTTGTGCTATTATTCATGAGTTGGGTGGACAAGTTTATATGGACGGAGCAAACATGAATGCACAGGTAGGATTAACATCTCCTGCTGAAATTGGAGCAGATGTTTGTCATTTGAATTTGCATAAGACATTTGCTATTCCTCATGGAGGAGGTGGCCCTGGAATGGGACCAATTTGTGTAAGAAAACATTTAGAAAATCACCTTCCTTCTCATGTTGTATTTAGTAATGCTGAAGGTGCATATACTCCACAACATGCAGTAAGTGCTGCACCTTATGGTTCTGCTTCTATTTTATTGATTAGCTATGCATACATTAAAATGCTAGGTTTTGATGGTGTGAAATTAGCAACAGAGTTTGCTATTCTGAATGCTAATTATATGAAAGCAAGACTAGAAAAGCATTATCCAATTTTATATTCAGGTACAAATGGTACT
>JBMLQZ010000085.1:2930-5894 GCA_049241285.1 Chitinophagaceae bacterium
AGTTTATCATTGATTTAAGACCATTTAAAAATACGGCTGGCATTGAAGCTGAAGATGTGGCTAAACGCTTAATTGATTATGGTTTTCATGCTCCAACTATGAGCTTTCCTGTACCAGGAACTATTATGATTGAACCTACTGAAAGTGAGGATAAGGCTGAATTAGATAGATTTTGTGATGCTATGATAGCCATTCATGAAGAGATATTACTTATAGAATCTGGTGAGTGTAATAAAACTGATAATCCATTAAAAAATGCACCGCACACACAGGCTGTTGTATGTGCTGATGAATGGAACAAACCTTATACTAGACAGCAAGCAGCTTTTCCTTTGAATTACATTACAAAAAATAAGTTTTGGCCAAGTGTAGGTAGGGTAAATAATACTCATGGAGATAGAAATTTAATTTGTACTTGTGAGCCTGTAGAAAGCTATATGACTGAATCAAATTAAGTTAGCAATAAATTACATAAACGAAAAATGGATATTTCAATAACTGAAATATCCATTTTTCGTTTTGTATCAACAATTAATTGAATGAAAATAATTATGATGGAAACTTTTCTTGCCATTCTAACACACCACCTGTAACATTCACTGTATTCGTAAATCCCATTTGTTCTAATAACATACAAGCCATAAAGCTTCTCTTACCACTTCTACAGTGAATAATCAGTTCTTCATTTCTTAAATCTTCAATTTCTTCAATGGCCATACTTTGTATTTTTCCTAAAGGAAATAAAGTAGCACCAATGTTAAACTCTGCATATTCAGCAGGTTCTCTTACATCTAAAAGGTGAATTTTTTCTCCAGAATCTAATCTTGCTTTTAAAGCTTCAACTGAAATTTCTTTCATAATAATGATAGTTATGGGTGTGAATTTGTAGTGTCTTTAATAGGTGGTGTTGCACTAATGTATACATCAATGGTAACACCAGGTCGAATTTTATTTACAATCTTTTCTCCTTCAACTGCTTCAGTAAATATTTCAGGATTTTGTCTTACAACAAATGCATTAGAAGAATCGGCAATATTACCAACAGGCACAATTGAACCAATTGATAAATTGAGTGAAGACATTAAGCTTTTGGCTTGATCTAATGTTAAACCAACCAAATCTGGAACATTTATTTCATTACTTCCAACACCACTACCTAACACAAAACTGATAATGCTTCCTAAAGGAATTTTTGTTCCTGGTTTTATTGGTTCATTACCTCTTAGTTGCTCTAAGACTGCATTTTTTGCATAATCGGCTCTGTAAGTGGTATCACCTAATTTTAATCCTAATGTTTGTAAGTATAGCTCTGCACTTTTAAATGAAAAACCAATTAAACTAGGCATTTCAATTAATGGAGGAACCGCTCTGTTAATAGTAAGATAGATTGTTCTTCCTTGTTTTACTTCAGCATCTCCATCTGGTATTTGCTTGGTTATTACTAAGCCAGGTAGGGTAGTGGTAAAAACAGAATCGGTAACTTGAACCTTAAATCCTTTATCTTCTAAAGTTTTAATGGCTGCATAAACATTCTGTCCAACAATTGATGGTACTTTTTCATATTTACCATGACCAGTTAGCCAACCTAATGAGGCAAAGAAACCCAATACTAGCACTACTGCAAGTAATAGACCTATTACAATATTTACCCAAAGTGGTTTTGACGTTATTGCTTTAAACACGCTGTTAAATTTATTAATTATCTGATTTAACTAAAATTAATAGTTAAATGCTTCTTCTATAATGGATGTATAAAAATCTTTTAAACTCATACCCATTGCTCTTACTTGTTGAGGAATAACACTAGCAGCACTTTGGCCAGGAACAGTATTTACCTCAAGCATATATGGTTTATTATTTGCTTCATTTAATATAAAATCTATTCTTACCACACCTCTACAATTTAAAAGTTCGTAAACTTTTTGAGCACTATTTGCTAATGCTTCTTTATCTGATTCTGAAAGAATTGCAGGGGTAATCTCCTCACTTAAACCTTGGTATTTTGCTTCAAAATCAAAAAACTCTTTTTGTGTTTTTATTTCAGTGATAGGTAAAACTTTTGTAACTCCTTTTATTTTACAAACACCTACAGTAAATTCTCTTCCTTTAATAAATTCTTCTACCAAAATTTGATCATCTTCTCTAAATGCCTTTTCTAAGGCTGTTTCTAACTCACTAGCTTCATTCACTTTACTCATGCCAATACTACTACCTCCATTATTTGGTTTTACAAAAACAGGAAGTTGCAATGTATTAGTGATTGTTTCACTTGAAACTGGTGAATGTTTAAATATGTGTAAACTTTTAGCAACATTAATTCCTCCAAAAGCAGCTACAGCAACGGTGTATCGTTTGTTAAATGTTAGTGCTGAAGTAGCAGCATCACAACTTGTATAAGGAATTTGTAATAAATCAAAATAACCTTGAAGTTTGCCATCTTCACCAGGTGTTCCATGTATACATAGTAAAACTGCATCGAATGTAATGGTAGAATTATCTACAACAATTGAGAAATTATCTTTATTTACTAACTGTTTTGTTCCGTCATTATTTTCATACCACCAACCATTTTTTGTAATATCAATGGTGTAAAAAACAAATTTTTCTGTATCAATATTATTCGAAACGGTAATAGCACTTTTATAACTTATTTCTGCTTCTCCACTATATCCACCCGTTACCAATGCAATAGTTTTTTTCATGATGTCTTTAAGATTATTGTCAAATATAATGTGCTTTTATATATTGGAGACTTTGTGAACTGTTATAATTACTACTGATGATAATAGGTATATATGCAAAAGGTGAAAAACCATTATCGTTTTTCACCTTTTTTAGAGGGAAATATCACCCTCTGTTAATCATGTTGCTAGCAAAAGCAACAATTAAAATTGTACTATAAAGTTAAAATGTTTTACGAAAATGTAAAAACAGAATCGATTTCGAAAGCAAAATGGCGCTACA
>JBMLQZ010000086.1:0-2441 GCA_049241285.1 Chitinophagaceae bacterium
AATTAAAGCACAAGTTGAAAATACAACATCTGATTACGATAAAGAAAAACTACAAGAACGTTTAGCTAAATTAGCTGGTGGTGTTGCAGTTCTTTATGTAGGTGCTGCTACAGAAGTTGAAATGAAAGAAAAGAAAGACAGAGTAGATGATGCTTTACACGCAACTCGTGCTGCTGTTGAGGAAGGTATTGTACCAGGTGGTGGTGTTGCTTACTTACGTGCAATTGATGTTTTAGAAGCTAAAGTAAAAGGTCAAATTGCAGATGAACAAACTGGTATGGCAATCGTTCGTCGTGCTTTAGAAGCTCCAATGAGAACATTAACTGCTAATGCAGGAATTGATGGTTCTATTGTAGTGCAAAAAGTAAGAGAAGGTAAAGGCGACTTTGGTTTCAATGCAAGAACAGAAGTGTATGAAAATTTATTTAAAGCTGGTGTTATTGATCCAACTAAAGTAAGCCGTGTAGCTTTAGAAAATGCATCTTCAATTGCAGGTATGTTATTAACAACTGAATGTGTAATTGCAGATAAGCCAGAACCAAAAGGTGCAGCAATGCCTCCTATGCCAGGTGGTGGAATGGGTGATATGGGTTATTAATAAAAACTCAAAAGTTAAAATTCAAAAGCAAAAAGTTTTGAGGTTTAACTAATAGATAAAAGCCTCAAAGCAATCGCTTTGAGGCTTTTTGTTGAATGTATATTTTTAACAATTAATGCTAAACTTTATGAAAGTAAAATTGAAACATTGGTATTGTTACCTGAAAAAAATATTGGGATTGGATAAAGACAAAGATGTTTTTGATGATCCTTACGCTATTTTGTTTTATTTTTTTTACGCAGATCTGTTCTATATTTTTAGATACTAGGGAAGCTTCTGTATTACAAGTAATTAAATTGATTTAATCTTTAATACGGAAAATTTCTACCCATTGCAGCTGTAATATGTTCAACTACCATCTGAGCGTTTATATCCCATTCTGTTGATTGTTGATACCTTGAATTCCACAGTGTTTTACCATTATAAATTAATGTAGCAAATGTGGTAATGTCTCCTGTTCTATTTTGCATTTCTGCACTATTTAATACTCCTCCCAATGGTGTATTGTTTAAAGTACCAGAATTATTTAATATGCCTCCTAAAACACCCAAACCTAAGTTGGCTAAATCGCTCATAATTCTATGACTATTAATCTCCATTTTTAGCACAGCATCAACCCCAAGAATTTTTGCAATTTCATCAGGATCCATATTGTCTAATTGCTGCATCGAAATCATTTTATTTTTTAAAATACTATTCGTTTTTTCAACTGCTTGATAATTTACTCCTGCTATTCTATTCTTACCACCACTTCTGCTTAATAAATTATTATTCAAACTTTTTTGATATAATAAACCATCTTTTTCGGCAATTGTATCTAATTGTGCTTTAGTTAAATCCTTTGGCTGATTGCCACTAAATATTACTTTCACTGGTAATATAGCCACTAATTTTACTTTATATAAATCAGGATCTTGTGAAGTGTAGTTTCTACCTGTTCTGCAAGCAAAAGTGAAAAGACATAAGAACAAAATGTAGTATATATTTTTTTTCATAATGTTTGATTTAAGTTACAAATATAATAGAACTTACAATTTATTAAAACGTGATTGAATGTAACAACACTTTATGTCTAAGTAGGCTATCAAAACTATATATTCTTATTTTCTTTCGCAGAATACACAGAAAACGTAGAATTTATATCGTATTTTTTATGTATTCCTTGTTTTTAACGAGTGTAGTGATATCTTTTAGTTCTACATAAGTGCCTACTTCAACTATAAAACATAAACGATTATAGAAATAGTACTAAAAAAAACTAGTTGAAAAGATTTTTGAACATAAACTGCATTTTTAATTGCTTAAACGTCCTTTCATTACAGCAGGTACACCTTCAGTAATCCATTTTGGTGAAGGTGCATTTTTTAGTAACCAATCGAAATATTGTTGCTCTTTAATTTGAATATCTTTTCTGTTTTTACGTTCCATTAAATTATGTGCTTCACCATTGTAATTCAACATCCACACAGGTTTGTTTAACCTTCTCATTGCAGTAAATAATTCAATACCTTGATACCAAGGCACAGCACCATCTGCATCATTGTGCATAATAACCAATGGTGTTTTTACTTTTGGTAAATGAAATAAAGGCGAATTTTCTATATAAAGATTTGGCTTTTCCCAAATAGTGGCACCAATTCTACTTTGGCTGTGTTCATATTGAAACTGACGATTTAAACCGCTTTCCCAACGTATGCCTCCATAAGCACTAAACATATTGCTAACAGGTGCACCAGCCCAGGCTGCTTTGTATAAATTGGTTTGTGTAATTAAATATGCAGTTTGATAACCACCCCAACTTTGACCTTGTAACCCAATTTTGGTGCTATCTATAAATCCTTTT
>JBMLQZ010000087.1:0-1161 GCA_049241285.1 Chitinophagaceae bacterium
AAACTATGACCACTTCCTACCTCTCCTCCTTCAATTTGACTTGAGGTATCTATCATAGCTTCTTTTATATTATCAAACCCAATTAATCGGTACTTTTTAACTATAGAAGGATTGAAGGAAATATTTACATAAGCATCATTAGCAACTGTATATAATGTTTTTGTAAGCTCTGTTACCAATACTTTTTCTGCCTCATAAATATTATCTAAATAAGCAAAATTACCATTCCCTTTTTTTGCTAAAGTTTCTAGCTTGCTATCTTTATAATTACCCATTCCTACACCTAAGCAGGTTAAATAAATACCCGATAATCGCTGAAAAACAATTAAATCTTCTAAATCTTTTTCATTGGTTTGTCCAACATTAAAATCGCCATCAGTAGCAATAATTACTCTGTTATTACCATTTCTTATAAATGCTCTTTTAGCTACAGAATAAGCAGTTCTAATAGCACCTTCTCCTGGTGTATCTCCATCTGCATACAATGAATCGATTACTTGATTTATTTTATCTTTTTCAATACCACTAGTTGGTGGTAAAGGTATGGCTACACCGCCTCCATAAGTAACAATTGAAATGGTATCAATAGGTCTTAAATTAGCAGTAAGTAGTTTAAACCCAGCTTGTAATAATGGAAGTCTATTTGGCTTATCCATTGACCCTGAAACATCAATTAGAAAAACCAAATTACTAGGTGGCACACTGTCTAAATTCAACATGGGTGCTTTAAGATTGATAAAGCATAATTGAGTTTGAGGATTCCAAGGACAATTGCTAATTTTTGTGCTACAGATAAATTGTTTTGTTTGATTTAAAGACTGGCTTTTGTAAGAAAAATAGTTTAGCATTTCTTCAATTCTTACAGCATCTTTTGGAATATTCATTCCATTATTAATAAACCTACGAATATTACTGTAAGATGCTCTATCAATATTTAAAGCAAAGCCAGTTTCTGGATATAAATTGGCATCAATAAATGTATTTTCAATAATTGAACTATAGCTTTCGCCAAATGAAGAAAACATTGACAATTGCTCTGTTGCCGCTAAATTTTTGGTTGCAGATGCTAATCTATTCTTCATTAAACTAGCAGTTGCAGGCAACATTTTAAGCGTAATTACTTGATATTCTGTTGTATTAACTACCTTTTTTGCATTTTCA
>JBMLQZ010000088.1:0-5165 GCA_049241285.1 Chitinophagaceae bacterium
CTTGCCAACAATGCTACAAGCCCTATAATAGTGGTAAATAATTGAAAATTTTTTATCATTAGCTGCAAAATAACTTTCCTACTTTGTTTTACCCAAATTACTGTACAACTTTTTACAATTCTTTTTAAAGCAACTAATTTGTGGATAAGTGCAGTTGTTAAAAAAGCTGTTTGTTACAGATATTCGTAGGCTCAATTTTAAGTAATATTTGGTGGTTGAATGAATATTTAATGTGCATTTTTTCTGTTGCATGATAGTTCAAAAAGTACAAGTGTGCGACGCAACGGCGGCTGAATAGGATTACAAAAGTTGGTTACAAAAAAAGAAAAAACAATTATGTGTCAGTTTTCGCATTTACATGTTCATACACAATATTCTTTACTAGATGGTGCTGCTGCTATTGATGGTTTGTATAAAAAAGCGGCTAAACACAACATGCCTGCTTTGGCCATTACTGACCATGGAAATATGTTTGGAGCTTTTGAATTTGTGGCTCAAGCTTGGAAGAACACAAAAGTGGTGGGTAAAGATGCCAATGGAAAAGACATTCTTGAACCAACTATTAAACCAATTGTTGGCTGTGAATTTTATGTGGTAAAAGATCGGCATCAAAAAACGTTTTCTAAAGAATTGAAAGATGAACGTTTTCACCAAGTATTATTGGCGAAAAATAAAGTTGGATATCAAAATTTAGTAAAACTTACCTCATTGGGTTTTATTGAGGGGATGTATAGTAAATATCCTAGAATTGATAAAGAATTAATTGAAAAATACCATGAAGGATTAATTGCTACCACTTGTTGTATTGGTGCTTATGTGCCTCAAACCATTTTACATAAAGGAGAAGAAGCTGCTGAAGCTGAATTTAAATGGTGGTTAAATTTGTTTGGTGAAGATTATTATATAGAAATTCAACGTCATGAAATTAAAGAGCAAGAAGTAATAAATAATACACTTTTAAAGTTTGCCAAAAAGCACAATGTACATGTAATTGCTACCAACGACAGCCATTATGTAGATCAGGAAGATTCGAATGCTCATGATATTCTACTATGTATTAATACAGGTGAAAAGCAAGCTACGCCTGGTTTTGATGATTTTGTGAATGATGATGCGATTGTAAAAAACAGACGTTTTAAATTTCCAAATAATCAGTTTTATTTTAAGTCGCCAGACGAAATGAAACAACTGTTTCATGATATTCCTGAAAGTATTGATAACACCAATAGAATTGTAGATAAGGTTGAGGTATTGAATTTGAAGAAAGATATTTTATTGCCCAACTTTCCCATTCCACAGGCATTTAAAGTACATTCAGATGATACATTAAACCAATGGGAATATTTAAAACATATTACGTACGAAGGGGCAAAAATGCGGTACAACGATATTAGTCCTGAAGCACAAGAACGAATAGATTTTGAACTAAACACCATTAAAATAATGGGGTTTGCTGGTTACTTTTTAATTGTAAGCGACTTTATTAAAGCTGGTAGAGATATGGGTGTTTTTGTAGGGCCTGGTCGTGGTTCTGCTGCTGGTTCTGTAGTGGCATATTGTATTGGCATAACGAATATTGACCCAATTAAATACAACTTACTATTTGAGCGTTTCTTAAATCCTGATCGTAAATCGATGCCAGATATTGATACCGATTTTGATGATGAAGGCAGACAAAGAGTAATTGATTACGTAGTACAGAAATACGGTAAAGAACAAGTTGCACAAATTATTACTTATGGCACTATGGCTGCAAAAAGCAGTATTAAAGATGTTGCTAGAGTAATGGATTTGCCACTGAGTGAAAGTAATATGCTTGCTAAATTAGTACCTGACAAACCGGGAACAGATTTAGGAAGAGTTTTAAAAGCACCACTAACCAAAAAAGATGGTGAAAAAAGCTTGGAAGAAAAAGAAGGTTTGCAAGCAGAAGACTTAGAAAATGTAAAGCAACTGAGAGAAATTTACAATGGTACCGATTTAAGAGCCAAAGTATTAAAAGAAGCAGAACGCTTAGAAGGAAGTGTTAGAAACACAGGTATTCATGCAGCAGGAATTATTATTGCTCCAAAAGATTTAACCGAACTTTTACCAGTTTCTATTGCAAAAGATTCGCCATTATGGGTTACACAAATTCAAGGAAATGTAATTGAAGAAGCAGGTGTAATTAAGATGGACTTTTTGGGTTTAAAAACCTTATCTATCTTAAAAACTGCACTTGAACTCATCAAACAAAATCATGGAGTTGATATTGAAATAGATAATATTCCTTTAGATGATCAGGCCACATTTGAATTGTATCAACGAGGAGAAACCAATGCCACTTTTCAGTTTGAAAGTGTGGGCATGCAAAAATATTTAAGAGAATTAAAGCCAGATAAATTCGGTGATTTAATTGCCATGAATGCCTTGTACAGACCTGGTCCTATTGCTTACATTCCTACATTTATTGAACGTAAAATGGGTAGAGAAGCTATTAGCTACGATGTACCCGATATGGAAGAACATTTGCAAGAAACCTATGGTATTACAGTTTATCAAGAACAGGTAATGCTTTTATCGCAAAAATTGGCAGGCTTTTCAAAAGGCGATGCCGACGTGTTACGTAAAGCGATGGGTAAAAAACAAAAGGCTGTACTAGATAAAATGAAAGCTCAATTTTTTAGTGGTGCAACTGCCAAAGGCCATCCTGCTGATAAATTAGAAAAAATTTGGACAGACTGGGAAGCTTTTGCTCAATATGCATTTAATAAATCGCACTCAACTTGTTATGCGTTTGTTGCTTATCAAACAGCGTATTTAAAAGCACATTATCCTAGTGAATACATGGCTGCTGTGCTAAATCATGCTGGTAGCATTGAAAAAATTACATTTTTTATGGAAGAATGTAAACGTATGGGATTAAAGGTTTTAGGTCCAGACGTAAATGAATCTTTAAAAGGCTTTGCTGTAAACAGTAAAGGTGAAATTAGATTTGGATTGGGTGGATTAAAAGGTGCTGGTGATGCAGCTGTTGACACCATTATTGAAGAAAGAAAGAAAAATGGTTTATATAAAGATGTGTTTGATTTTAGTAAACGATTAGTTGGCAGAAACGTAAATAAAAAATCGTTGGAAAGTATTGCCTACAGTGGTGGTTTTGATTGTTTTCCTGAGCTTCACAGGGCTCAATATTTTTATATTGCTGAAGGTGAAAAACAATCTGGCTTAGAAAAAATTATTGCTTACGGACAAGCACAACAAACTGCTAAAACAGGCAGTAGCAATACTTTGTTTGGCGATTTTGCTACTGAAATGAACGTTCCTACACCCAAAATTGCACCATGTGAACAATGGGGTTTAACCGAAAAATTAGACAATGAAAAAGATGTGACAGGAATGTTTATGAGTGGGCATCCTTTGGATAATTTTAAGTTTGAAATGAAATATTATGGAATTATTCAGTTAAGCGATTTTAATGAAGTAAAAGACAATACTGCTTTAATGCAATCTAATGCTGGCAAGCCTTTTAAAATAGCTGGTTTGGTAACTGATGCACAACATAGAACCACAAAAACAGGTAGAAACTTTGGTATTTTAACGCTAGAAGATTTTAGTGGAAAAACAGAAATTGCATTGTGGAGCGATGATTACATGAAGTTTAAAGATTACTTAGATAAAGGAAAAAATGTGTTGGTTAATGGCTTTTTTAAAGCATCTTGGAAGGCTGATAGTTACGAGTTTAAGGTAAGTAGCATTAATTTGTTAGAAACAGCGAAACAAAACCTAACGAAATCGATAGAAATTGGCATGCATCCATCAGCTATTTCTGATGAGTTTGTATCTTTTATTTCTTCAAATGTGTTACAAAATCCAGGAAAATCTACTTTAAAATTCACCATTCACGAGCCAAGAGAGCAAATTAAAATCAATTTATTTACAAGTGAAAAAGGCTTTACAATGAACGATGATATGGCTCATTTTTTACTGAACAATATTGATATAGATGTACAAGTGGGATTATTTAGCAATTAATTTTATTCAATCTAAAGTATCCAAAAAATAAAAAATCCTTGACTAGTTGCTGTAAACATAAGTCAAGGATTTTTTATGAAAGTTCTATGAGTAACTCTTTTACAATTATTTTTTAGGTTTAACGCCTAAATATCCACCCATCCACAATCCTACTAAACCCCAACTTGCTACTGCATCAATTAAATCGGCAGTTAACCCAAAAGATTCATTCCAAATTCTATTGGTTACAGAGGTATTCATAAATACAATTAAACCCACAAAAACTGAAGAAACAAAAAATGTAAACAAACCCCATCCTTCCATTTTAGAAAAAATCCATGCCAACATTCCTACCATTACAATATTGGTTAATAGAGCAATAATAATTTTTCCAATAATATCTCCTGTATAGTTTTTATGAAAACTAACAACAGCCCAAGATCTACCTTCTTGAGCATCGGCTAAACGCTGTTGCTCTTTTGGTGTAGAAATAGCGGGTAAAGTAGGCAACAGATACTGCCCTTCTTCTGATAAATTTTCAGTTAACATTTTTAGTATGCTATCTTGATTTGGAGAATATTTTTGAGTATCTCTATGTAGGTGCAATAAATTGTATGAAAGTAGTTGCCATAAAAATATGATGACACCTCCAACTAATGAACTGATAGCTACTTTTTTCATTGATTTATTTTTATGCGTAAACGTATAGTCTGCTAATTTATCAATATTTCAATCATTTTTCCTACAAGAAAGAAAAAATTACATGAACAATTTCAATAATTACTACTTCTTTCAACTTCAAGAAAAAATAATTCTTTTTGTATGATTGAATTCATACAATTGATTTTGCTAGTATTACTATAAATAACTCAAGTTTGTTTTAGGAGTTAAGGTTAGCAAAGTTTCATACATTAAACGAATTGTGCTATCAATATCATCTTTATGCAACATTTCTACCGTTGTGTGCATATATCTTAAAGGTATTGAAATAAGTACACTAGGACAACCATCATTTGCATAAGCAAAACTATCGGTATCTGTTCCTGTACTTCTACTTACTGTTCTCATTTGTAAAGGAATATTTTTCTTAGCTGCTACATCTTGTACCAACTGTAATAATTTATTATGCACAGCTGGTCCATAACATGGTGAAGGACCTTTACCACAAGCTA
>JBMLQZ010000089.1:0-3235 GCA_049241285.1 Chitinophagaceae bacterium
ATCTTCTTTACTTAACTCTTTTAACAATTTTTCTATAAAAAATAAATAATCAGTTTTAGCATTGTTATAGGCTGTTCTATTCTGTTCAAACCATTCTTTGTGGTTGTTCTCTTTTAACGAAGCTAAAAACTGAAGTGTAGTATTTTGTAACATGTAATTGATATCTTTAAGTTTGTATTAATTGTAAAAATTCTTCCTCAGAAATAATTTTAATAGTATTAATTTTTTTTGCTTTTTCTAGTTTACTCCCTGCATCTTCTCCTACTACTAAGTAATTCAATTTACTACTTACTCCACTCACTATTTTACCTCCATTTTTTTCAGCTAAAGCCTCTGCCTCATTACGTTTTAGCTTAGTTAAAGTTCCAGTAAATAAAAAGGTTTGTCCTAGCAATCCACCTTCAGTTACAGCTTCTTTTTTTGTATTAATTAACTGTAATCCTAATTTTTCTAATGCCTCCAGCATTTCAATATTCTGTTGGTTATTGAAGAATTGATAAATACTTTTCGCCACTTTAATGCCTACATCTTCTAATAGCTGTAATTCTTCCTCTGTTTTGCTTTTTAAGTCTAGTAAATGCTCAACAGCATTAGCTAAAGTTTTAGCGGTACTTTCTCCCACAAATCGTATTCCTAAACCATAAATTAATCTATGTAAAGGTTGTTGTTTACTAGCTTCAATAGCATTTTGTAAATTAACAATACTCTTTGTTCCAAATCCTTCTAAGCCAGCAATTGTATCAAAGTCTAAAGAATAAATATTCGGTATATCTTTTAGTAAACCTAGTTCATAAAATTTGCGAACATTAGCTTCTCCTAAACTTTTTATATCTAATGCATCTTTACTAACAAAGTGAATTATTTTTTCTACAACTTGTGCTTCACATTCAATGTTGATACATCTCCAAACAGCTTCTGTTTCTTCTTTAAATAACACACTTTTGCAAACAGGACAGTTACTTGGAAACACAATTTTTATTTCATTGCCCTTTCTTAATTCTGGAATACTTTTTACAATTTGTGGTATTACATCTCCTGCTCTTTCTATTAGTACGGTGTCACCAATGAGTAAATTTTTTTCTAGAATATATTCTTCATTGTGTACGGAAATACTACTTACAGAAACTCCTCCTACTTGCACTGGTTCTAACTTTGCTACAGGTGTTACAGCTCCTGTTCTTCCAACCTGAAACTCAATGTTTTTAAGTATAGTAGTAGCTTGTCTTGCTTTAAATTTAAATGCAATTGCCCAACGTGGATGATGGGTTGTCATACCTAGTTTTTCTTGCAAACCAATATCATTCACTTTAATTACCATGCCATCTATTTCATATGGCAAATCATCTCTTCCTGCTTCAAACTCTTGTACGTAACGAATTACATCTTGAATATTGGTTACTACTTTTTTTTCTTTTTGAGGAGATTTAAATCCCTTGCTCCATAATAAGTTTAATGTATTTGAATGGGTGCTTAAACTTTCAGGTAACACTGTTCCATTTAATAAATAATAGCTTACATGATATAAAAATGCTTCAAGGTTTCTTTTGGCAACTTCTTGTGGGTCTTTCATGCGTAAGCTGCCACTAGCAGCATTTCTAGGATTTGCAAGCATGTTTAATCCTTGTGCAACCAATGTTTTATTATATGCTTCAAAAGCTTTTTTGGTCATCACTACTTCTCCTCTAATCTCTATTTGTTGTATACCTTCTTCTAAAAAGTTTGCAGATAATGGAATTGATCTAATTTGTTTAATATTTGTTGTAATGTTATCGCCTGCAACACCATCACCTCTTGTAGTGGCTCTCACTAATACATCATTTTCATAAATTAGTGAAATGCTAGCTCCATCAAATTTCGGTTCAATACAATATTCTATATGCTCTTCTCCAGACAATTCTTTCACTTTTCTATCAAAATCAATTAAATCTTCTGCATTGTAACTATTGTCTAAGCTAAGCATTGGTACAAGATGCTGTACAGTTTCAAATCCATTGTTTAAGCTGCTACCTATTCTTTGAGTGGGTGAGTCAGGCGTAATCAATGAAGGGTTAGCAAATTCTAATTCTTTTAATGTTGTAAACAAAATATCAAACTCTGTATCACCAATTAATGGGTCATTTAATACATAATATCTATGTTCATGAAAGCGAATGATATTCTTTAAATCTGTTAAAGAAATATCATTTTTACGAATGCTTATTTCATTTAATATGTCTTTTGTAATGGCTTGTAAAACTTGCGTATTTGCTGCTGTGTACATGGTATTATTTAAAAAAGTAAAGATAGGTTCTATGCTTAATTTATGATATCTGTAATAATATAATTTCCCATATTTAAAAAAGGTTCTTATTTTAGGTGCCTCCATCATGTACATTAACCCTTCGTTTTCTCATGAGTATAAGTAGTGCAAAAAGGCGTTTAAAAAGTGTAGCAGATACTTCTGTATTGGTAGAAAATGCTAAACAATTAGTGCATACTTATCCTAGAGTTCCATTGACTGTTGACTGTGTAATTTTTGGGTTTGAAGAAAATGAATTGAAGGTATTACTAATTAGAAGCGATTTAGAATTATATCATGGATTATGGAGTTTACTAGGTGATCATATCAAAGATAACGAAGAGTTAGATGAAGCTGCTTATCGTATTTTACGAGAACGTACAGGAATGGATGATGTATATTTAGATCAAGTACGTGCATTTAGTAGAATTGACAGACATCCAGGAGGAAGAGTTCTTACGGTTGCATATTGTTCTCTATTAAATATTCAGCATCATCAGCTTCGAATTTTAGATAATGAATTACATTGGCACAATGTTTCATCTTTATCTGAATTAGCTTTTGATCATAAAGAAATTTTAGAAGCTTGCCATAAATGGCTACAAAAACGTATTCAAGAGCACCCTTTAGGATTTAATTTATTGCCAGATAAATTCTCTCTCAGAGAATTACAAAATTTGTACGAAGCAATTTTAGGAATTAGTTTAGATAGAAGAAATTTTCGAAAAAAATTCGCATCAATGGATTTGTTGATTGATGTAAATGAAATTGAACAAGATGTTCCTCACCGTCCTGGCAAATTGTATCGTTTCAATTTTGAGAAGTACGAAAAAAACAAACGTAAGTGGACGGGTATTGATTTTTAGTTGTTGAAGTTTTTTCTCCTCAAATTTATAGTTATAACATTTTTCTAGTCTAGGTACTCACCTTCAAACTTTTTTGTTGATACTTTATAAT
>JBMLQZ010000090.1:0-1714 GCA_049241285.1 Chitinophagaceae bacterium
ATACATCTCTAGCAAAAACAGGAACCATGGCTACAGCACCACCAAATAAAACAGCAAATAAATCTAACGATAGTGCACCCAATACCTCTTTTGTTTTAAAAACAAAATGTAGACCTTCTTTTACACTTTCAAAAGTTTTCTTTTCATGAGCTTGTTGTATTGGTGGCTTTGGTTTTAATTGAAATAAGAATAAAAATCCCGTAAAAGCCAAGCTAGCTATTACTATTAAAGCACCGGTATTTCCTAAACCAGCTATTAAAAATCCTACAGAAGCATGTCCAATTACTGAAGCTGATAGCCAAATACCTTGATTCCAAGTGGTGGCATTTTGTAATAAATTTTTCGGAACAATAGATGCTAAGATGGCATGAAATATAGGCCCAGTAAAGGCTCTAACAATACCTGTAAAAAAAATAATAAAGTATATGCAGTAAACTATAGTGTTATTAGCTAATTGTATAGCGGTAATTTTTGAAGAAAGAACAAGTAACATAATTACGGCTGTAAAGTATAAACTTACACCACGCAACATCATTCTTCGCTTTTCACTTATATCAATTACATGACCAGCATATAGCGATAAAGAAACAGCAGGAATTACTTCACTCAAACCTATTAAACCTATAGCAAAGGGTTCGTTGGTTAATTCATAAACCCACCAACCTACTAAGGTTCCTAACATTCTTAATCCCATAATAAATGAGAACCTACCAATTAAAAAATTTCTAAATTCTGGAACTTTTACAGCCGCAAAAGCATCATAAGGTTGAGTCATGTAAATAATTTATGCGTTGATAAAATACCCAACACCTATTACGGTAAACTAAAATAATGCTGTCCACCGTCATAGTCTTTATTTAATGCTTCTAATACAACTTCTAAATGTTTAGGATTGCCTAGAAAATCGGCATTACTAGCATCAATAAAAATGGTGGTAATATTATGTTGCTTTATATAATTGGTATACGTTTCTTGAATGTTAAATAAGTAACTATCTGGAATATTTTGCTCGTAAGTTCTATTACGTTTTTTTATATTGGCTTGCAATTTATTTACAGGTGCATGTAAATAAACTAAAATATCTGGAAAAGTAATGTGCTGGTGAATGATTTCGTAAAGCTTTTGATATAAACGAAATTCTTCTTCGGGCAAATTTACTTTAGCAAAAAGCAAACACTTTGTAAATAAATAATCTGAGATAGTAATGTGTTGAAATAAATCTTTTGTATGCAGCATTTCTTTCAATTGCTTATAACGCTCTGCCATAAAAAACAATTCTAGAGGAAAAGCATACTGTTGTGGATTTTCGTAGAATTTTGGTAAGAAAGGGTTATCTGCAAATTCTTCTAAAATAATTCTTGCATTAAAATGTTTGGCTAATAAATGCGTTAGCGTAGTTTTTCCTGCTCCAATATTTCCCTCAACTGTAATAAAATGATGCTTCATTGTACTTCAAAAATAGGCTTCATTCAGTAGTGAATTCTGTAATTTTTTGCACATCTAAAGTATCAGTACAAGCTTGTAATAAAGCTAGAACTGACTTTTTTTCAACAGGATGAATGGTATCTGCTGCTATTTCTGCCAACGGCATTAATGCAAATTTTCTTTGTGGCAATGCTGTATGAGGAACAGTAAGTATTGGTGTTTGTAAAACAATATCATCAATTAATAAAATATCTATATCAATTGTTCTTGAACCAAATTTAATTGTTCT
>JBMLQZ010000091.1:0-2169 GCA_049241285.1 Chitinophagaceae bacterium
ATTGTATTAGCATTACTTATGAATCAACCAGTAGATGTATTTGCAGCTTGTGGTTTTATTGCTGTTTTTGCAGCTGCTACCAAAACGCCAGTAGCTAGTACTATTATGGGTGTTGAATTATTTGGCCACAATGCTATTATATACTTTGCTTTAGCTTGTTGTTTTGCCTATTATTGTAGTGGAAAAAACAGTATTTATGCTCAAGAAGAAATACATGTTGCAACAAAATAGTTGATAAAATATATTTTACATGAAACTGATAATACAATTTGCCTTAAAAACAATGGTAACTGCGTTTGCTGTATTAATAGCATCTTACTTATTACAAGGAGTAACCGTAAACAGCACTGCCAGTGCTGTAATGGTAGCCATAGTTTTGGGCTTATTAAATAGCTTTATTAAACCTATACTAATATAATTAACTATACCCATTACCATTTTTACACTAGGATTGTTTTTATTGGTAATAAATGTGTTAATGGTAAAATGGGCGGCTGATATTGTTGAAGGCTTTCAAGTAAATGGATGGTGGCCTGCTTTATTATTTAGTATTATCGTTTCGTTGGTTACTTCTTTTATTGATGGATTGGTAAAGAAAAATACTCCACAGTCATCAGAATAAAGTTTATCCAACTATTAAATCGCCATTATGATATTTTGGTAAAATATTGGCAACATCAACACTTACACAATATTCTAAATCTTTTTGTAATCCAAACTTTTCAAGTCTATGCCAATGTGTTAGCTTACGTATAAAGCCAAACATATCATGTTGATTTTGTTCATACATATTTGCAGCCATTAAACTGCTATCGCAATGAATGGTAAAATGTTCTTTTATTCTTTGAATTACAGCACCTGCAAAAAGTGTGTCTTCTAAATTAAATCGGTCTTTCCAGCCAGAACAGCCGAGTATTACATTTTTGTTTTGAGCTATTAAATAATCACAAACACCCGATAAATTAGGAAACGAGCCTGTTACAACTTCTGCTGCACCAGCTTGTAAAGCCATGTGTAATAGTTTTGTGCCATTAGTAGTAGTAAGTACCAATGTTTTGCCTTCAATAAAACTTCTTGGATATTCGGCCGGAGAATTTCCGTAAGCTAAACCTTCAATTACTTTACCATCTCTTTCACCTGCAGTAATGCCACCTGTGGTTTTTCCAATTTCAATACATTTATCTACAGCATCAACAGGAATAATTCTTGAGGCACCATTGTACAAAGCTGTAGCAATGGTAGATGTAGCTCTAAAAACATCAATAATAACAACAACACTATTATTGCAATCGTATAAATGCAATAATTTGGGCGAAAGAACAGTATGTAAGTATGGCTTATTCATAAAGCGGCAAATATAGAAATATGCTGTAGCCTTTTCAGAAAAAAATTGTAATAAAATGAGTCTATTTTTTAAGTAAACTAACCAGCCAATCATTCATGCCTAAATACACTTGTTTAGCTACCTGTTTATGAAATGTAGGTTTAATGATTTTTTGTTCATCATCGGCATTGCTTAAAAACGCCACTTCTACCAAACAATTTACAAAATCGGTAGGAGCGTTTAAAGCAAAATTAAAACTGCCAATATTGCCAAATTCGTTCAATTTAATTGCCAACATTCTTTTTAGAATAGCTGTAGATAATGGTCTAAATCCTATGTGTTTATAATAAGTGCTTGTGCCAGCAACTTCAGGTTTATTCGATGAGTTTAAATGAAAACTAATCAGCAAATCAGGGTTTTGTTGTTGTAGCCACAAAATTCTATCTGTATTAATAATATTGGTATCTATTGTTCTTGTAAGAACAATGTTCTTAAAACCAAGTTGTTTTAAATGTTTTTGAAAAGCCTTTGCAAAAAGCAGCGTATACTCTTTTTCAGCAATGCCAGTTTTAATGCCACCAGCTCCTGTGTTACTGCCTCCATGACCGGCATCAATAGCAATTTTTAATTTTTTTAATTGCATTAAATTGGGTTGACGCTTTACTTTAATTACTAACGACTTATTATTATATCCAATAGAATAACCCCAGTGTTGCGTTTTGGTTAATTCAATAGTTGCTCTTACCACATCATCTTCAATTTGTTGATAATATACATTTTTAACTGCTTGTACATTTTGAAGCTGTGTTATCCAATTCGTATTGCTTTGAACGCCAAAAATATCT
>JBMLQZ010000092.1:0-2589 GCA_049241285.1 Chitinophagaceae bacterium
ATCATCATCTACGGTGTCGTTTTTCATTAACCATAAATAATCCATGTGCTTAAACTCTGGCAATAAATATTCGCCATCACAATAGTTATGATATAAATAATGGGTTAAATAACTGTTGGGTTCTTTTGATTCATAAATAGAAAAATGATAGGTTCTATCTTTTCTTTTTAAAGGAATTTCAATCTCATTATTTAATCTAAAATTAAACCCAACCAAATTGTTTAAATGCCAACAAAACAAATAGTTTTTAATAGGTGCAGTGATACCTAATAACCTTGTTTCATGAAAAAAATCTTCATTTAATTCTTCTATGTTTAGTCGCATTTTCATAAACATTGTTAAGCCTGTGATTTTTGCAAAGAACAGAAATGATTTCGATTATTACGCTTTTGCTGTTTGAAATAATTTATACTAAATAAAAAAGCCAACTTAATAAGCTGGCTTTACATTATAAAATAAAAACTGAACTACTGTTTCTTTTCTGCAATAGTAAGTTTGGTTAAGTTTTGAATGGTTTCTCTAATTTCTTTAATGCTATAAAAACGATATACTTCTGGTTCTTTATCGCCTTCTTTAGCCACTGAAGTCATTTTGTGAAAAGGGCCTACAACAAAAGATTCGATATTGTTGCTAATTTTTGCCGCTTGTTTGGGTAAAATATAAAAATTTCTGTTAGCTGCACTTATATTTTTACCCATTGTTAATTGGGTTAATGAATCTATATCTTTTTTAAGCTGCTCTTGTGTAATAACGGTTTGACTGGTTTTAGGATCGCTATATTTTTGATAACTTCCAATAATAGTATCGTTTTTTGCATTTACAATATACAATCCATTTTCAGGAATTTCTACAGTTGCATCTTCATCTAAACCTTCTATTTTTAAACTTACTTTTTCAGCAGTATTAAAATCCATTGTTTTTTCTTCTGCACCTGCACCATCTTTTACAGTAATTGTTTTGGTTTCTGCATTTGCAGTGCTATTTCCTTTAAAATACACAATTACTTTTTTAGGGTTAGATGAGCAAGCCGCCAATGCTATCAATGCAGTTAGGCAAACAATCGTTTGATTCATAATGTTTGTTTTTGGAAAGATGAAAATAAAAATCCCGATTTAATTATTACTTAAATCGGGATGAAATGTACAAAGATTTATGGATACTTATTTTGCTGCGGCAAAACGTTCTGCAACTTTTGTCCAGTTTACCACATTCCAAATAGCCCCTAAATATTCTGGACGACGATTTTGGTATTTTAAATAATAAGCATGCTCCCAAACATCAATTCCTAAAATTGGAGTTCCTTTTACTTCTGCAACATCCATCAATGGATTATCTTGATTGGGAGTAGAACTTACTTCTAACTTACTATCTTTAACAATAAGCCAAGCCCACCCACTACCAAAACGAGTTGCTCCTGCAGCAGCAAACTTTTCTTTAAATGCATCAAAACTACCAAAAGCAGCATCAATAGCGGCTGCTAAATCACCTGTAGGTAAACCAGCAGCATTGGGTGCTAAACTTTCCCAAAAGAAAGTGTGGTTCCAATGACCACCACCGTTGTTACGAACAGCAGGAGAAATTGAACCAGCTACAGCTACTAATTCTTCAATAGTTTTTGTTTCGTTTGGGGTTCCTGCAATTGCTTTGTTTAAATTATCTACATATGCTTGATGGTGTTTTCCATGATGAATTTGCATGGTTGTAACATCAATATATGGTTCTAATGCGTCGTGTGCATATGGTAATGCTGGTAATGTAAATGACATACTATTTAATTTTTAATGATTGAATAAATTGAGTTGCAAAATTAAGGATTGCAAATAGATGCTAACAATATGAAATAGTGAATTGTTGTTGAATTTAGAAATTAAAATCGAAATATCTAGACATTGGTAAGGAAGACTGCAACATATTTACTTTACACTAAAATAAAAAATTTGTTTGTTGATAAGTTTGTAAGACAAATCATAATACTTGAAATGAATATTTTTGTAAGCTAGAAAATTATTTTGTAATTCATTTCAGTGGATAGAATAGCAGATTACAATAGTGATGGATATTAAAGTTAACTTCATATTTTAGGAAAGAAAGAATAATTCAATTGAAGCGATGATTAAAAATTAAATACTCGAAACTTATATTTAAAAGATTTTTAACCCTAACAATATGGCAGATTCTATTAGCTATACGTCTACAAAAGTTCAATTTAAGGTTTCTGCAAGAACAGCAAAGCTAATTGGGTTAGAAAATTTCTCCACAGAAGAGGGGGCTATTATTGAGTTGGTTAAAAATACATATGATGCTGATGCAAATAATTGTATTCTAATTTTCGATTTAAAAGTTAAACTAGAAAAAACAATAAATGGAGATGGTGATGAAACTGAAATAGAAAAATTTGAAAAAGAAAATAGCAGTATTTATATCATTGACAATGGAATAGGAATGAATGATACCATTATTCAAAATCAATGGATGACAATAGGTACTGATAATAAGCTATATGATCATACAACAGAAAATGGAAGAGTTAAAACAGGAGCTAAAGGAATTGGACGTTTTGCATTAAACCGATTAGGTATGCTTACGGAT
>JBMLQZ010000093.1:0-4013 GCA_049241285.1 Chitinophagaceae bacterium
AGCAGGTTTTCATATGAATGAAGCATTAAACGGTATTCCATCTATATTTACGACTAATCATCCTTTATATAACGATAAGGTACTGCAAAGATTAAATGAATTAGAAAAATCATTAACTGTTTCAGGACATCTAAATCCAAACAATGCCAAGATAGGTCTTGAAAATTTAATTAATAAAATTAAAGCTGTTATTTTGGCAAATCCAAATACACCACTAGATCAATTAGTGAATCTATTTTAAAAGATAAATATGTATAAAATAAGAAATTCTCTCAATCACAAAGAAATTGGTGTGTATCCTCAGATAGAAACGGGTAACTATCCAATCATGTATGAAAATTCTAACTTTATTGGTAATATTCACTTAAAAAAAATCACAAGTCATCCCGATTTAACTATACCAATTTTAAGAAAAAAGGCAAAGTTAACTGACTTAATTAGTGCAGGCATAATGGGGTTTTCATTCAAACTTCTAATCTCTACTAAACTAAAACTGTTACTTGAAAAATATCAAAATGACAATCTTCAATTCTTCAAAACAAGTTTAATTTATAAAGATGATGAAAATAACGACTATTGGGTGGTTCATCCTTACAGAGCCGATTACGACTTTGTCGATTATGCTAAATCAGTTATAAGTAAAGAAAATATTCTCGGTACAGATCCAAAAGAATATGTAACTATTAATAGTACTGAAAGTTTTATTCAGCAAAGAACAGAACATAGGACAGATGGAAAAATTTGGGGGTTTACTATTGAGAAAATAGCATTTAAGAATGGATTAACCGATTTGTTTGTCCTTGATGGCGTAAGTGGTGGTATTGGTTATTATGTTTCAGAAAAATTAAAAAATGAAATAGAAGAAGCTGGGTGCACAGGTATTGAATTCGAACCTGTTGAACAAGCCTAGTATCTCAAAAGCCGCTAGATTAATGCTAGCGGCTTTTATCTTGTATAATATTTTTTAGCCTTTTTCAGCCGTTGTTGGTATGCAGAACTGCTTTTGTGCAAGCGTACCAACAACTTTTTTATCTGTAGCTTTTTTATTGAAAGCAATAACAATAAGGGCAGAATTCACCAAGATGTGATTGGGAAAGGAAGTTACACAAGTTAGAAAAACTAAACCTTAATACTATGAAACTCTTAATTTTTGTTCTTTTTTTATCGTTGTATAACACTTCGAATTGTAGCATTCTAAACAATGATTTTCAAAGAATAACCAAGAAAAATTATAATGAAAAACAACTAGTAAAAACTGCTGCTATAAATACACTGAAGTGGTTTTTTAATGTACATAATAAAACACAAAGAACATTTAATAAATTTTACATCAAAGGTAATGAGGGGGACTTTAGCAATCCATATAGAATAGACTTTGATGGCGTAAGAGAGTACTTTGGTTATCTTAAAAAGACTGATTTATTTTCTCAGAAATTTTTTGACGATTTATTCGAGTATTTTAAAAAATGCGATTCAAATTTTATAGTAATTAAACAATTTGAAAAAATACCAATTGGATTTGAATATAACTTAATTACTAAAGACATGGACGATGTGGGTATTGAAGAAAACATCAACACATCGGTTATTTCTTCATATAAAAAGAGGGGAAATACAGTCCACCTATCTTTAAAATTCGATGGTGCATATACTTATATTTTTGTATTAACAAAGCACAAGAATAAATGGTTAGTAGATAATATTAATGGAGATTTTCGTACACTAAATTCAAAACCAATTTAGCTGTTTTCAAAAGATTTTAGCCGTTGTTGGTATGCCGTATTGCTTATGTGCATAGCATACCAACAACTTTTTTATTTGTGGCTTTGTTGGTGAAAGCAATAGCAATAAAAGAAGGTAAGGCAAGGTATGTTTTAACTTTTATGACAGTGGTACAGCAAACGTTAATGAAGGGACAAAAAACGATTTGAGAATTGTATTTATTCCTGGCGTGGGCTTAGTTTTAGCCGTTGTTGGTATGCCGTGCTGCTTATGTGCATGGCGTACCAACAACTTTTTTATCTACAGTTTTGTTGGTGAAAGCAACACCAACAAATGTGTGAAACAATGATAACATCTGGAAATACAATTGGCTTCAAAAATGTAATCTTTTACTAAGTTATCAATACAAAAAAGGAAAGATTAGAAATGCATTTAAGACAATTTTTTGTCATTATTGGCACAAGTAGAAATAGTTAAGTTTGAGTATTTTTTAACTTTTAAGTTATGGTATTCAAATAGTTACACAAGGTACTATTGTAGCTAAAAGCTTAGCTGCATATTTGCAAAAGCACACACATATTGCCAATAACTGTTTGCAAGAAGAAAAGCGATTGTTTTACACAACCGATTCTGCAAAAAGTTTTAACGAAAAAGCCAGTATTTTTTGGGGAGAAGACATAGAAAGTACACAGGTTATAATTTAGTCAATTATAATCGCCTATAAAAGTTCTAATCAAGTAATAAGGTAATTCTTCATATTCAATAACCGATTATTTAAAATGAACTTATTACTAGAGTTGTTGAATTATTCTATCAAAAAATAATATCCAATTATAGACAATTTCAAAAAAAATTATTCCATGATTGGAAAAAAATAAAAGAAAGCAGTATTTTCACATTGTGTACATTTTACACATTAAATGATTGCTTATGAAAAATTTGCTATTGCTTGTTGCATTTACAATAGCCACTTCTATCCTCTCAGCACAAGTAGACTTTAGAAAAGAAACAATTTATTTTTTATTAACTACTCGATTTTTTGATGGTGATACTTTAAACAACCGACCAAATGAGTGGTGTAGTTATTTTCCTGGAAATCCCAATAATGCAAACTATAGTGGCACACAAGACGTTACTTGGCGTGGCGATTTTAAAGGTTTGATTGAAAAACTTGATTACATCAAAGGAATGGGCTTTACAGCCATTTGGATTACACCCATTGTACAAAATAGAGGTCCCTTAGATTACCATGGATATCATGCTTGGGATTTTACAAAAGTAGATCCAAGATTAGAAAGTCCTGGAGCAACGTTCAAAGATCTAGTAGATGCTATTCATGCCAAAGGCATGAAGATTGTTTTAGATATTGTTACAAACCATAGTGGCCGTTTTGGTATAAAAGGGCAAGCAGAATTAAAATATAATACAGATACTACGCAATCTTGGGGCAAAAAATTAAACGGTTCTGCATTAACAGATAATCCAAATTGGGAGTATGATGGTAAAAATGCAAATCCTGATGATGGTAAAATTTGGAGCCGTGCAAATTTGGCAAAAATGCCACCACCATTTAATCAAGACTTAAGAAGATTTAACTGGCCAAGTACAGAAAGTTTTGTTACTACAAGTAACCCTGTTTGGTTTAATCAATCAGGAAACGGTTTTGCTCAAGGCTGGGATGATACTACTAATTTATATCAAAGAGCATTGGCAGACGATTGTCCAGATTTAAACACTGGAAGTCAAGCAGTACAAGATTATATGTTTAATGCCTATAAAACTTTTTTAGATGCAGGCGTAGATGCTTTTCGTTGGGATACATGGAAGCACATGAGTAAGCAAGATATTTTTGCTTTATATGATAGATTTAAAGCTTACAAACCCGATTTATTTGTTTTTGGTGAAGTAGCTCAAAAACGTCATGAAATACATCAGGTAGAAGAAATCAATCCACATTGGTACACATGGCGTGGTGCCACTAATGCTTCTCAACCAGCAGGTGTAGGTGTATTAGATTTTTATGGCGAAGCGACTTTTCACAATATTTTTGAAGAAGGAGGAGGATTTAGTGGTGTTATGGCTGCAGCACGTTACGATCATTTATATGGAGACCCGAGTTTATTAGTTACTTGGTTAGATAATCATGATTTTGGCCCCAATAACGATTGGAATAGGCGTTATGGTGGTAGCGATGAAAATTTAGCAGCATGTATGAATTTTATGTTTACATGGCGTGGCATTCCATCGGTGTATTATGGAACTGAAAGCAGGTTTAAATCAGGTGTTTATTG
>JBMLQZ010000094.1:0-5659 GCA_049241285.1 Chitinophagaceae bacterium
CAGCATCAACTAACAATGTTATTGGTAATAACGACCAATTACTTTGGAAACTGCCTAAAGACATGCAGTTGTTTAAAAATAAAACTTGGGCTTTACCCATTGTTATGGGTAGAAAAACCTTTAAAAGTTTAGGCAATAAAGCATTGAATGGCAGACTAAATATTGTAATTACTCGTCAATCGAACATAGAGAATATTCCAAAAGATGTGGTTATTTTAAATAATATAGAAGCAGCAATAGCTTATTGCAAGAAAGAAGATTATAAAGAAATAATGATTATTGGTGGAGGTGAAATTTATGCAGCTACTATGCCTTTGATAAACACCATTTATATAACAAGAGTACATGCAAACTTTGAAGGTGATACCAGTTATCCTACTATTTCAACGAATGATTTTTCACTTGCTTTTAATGAAGACTTTTCTGCAGATGAAAAACATGCATACAATTACAGCTTTCAAACTTGGGTTCGAAAATAATAGGCAAAAAATAGATTATGGATTTTGTTGACGTTGGTTACAGTTATTTAATGCCATTTTTAATGGTTGTTTATTTATTAAAATTTAAAAAGTATCAATCATTTATAACTGCAATCATTCAAACTGTGAATGTAAGTTTGCTATTCTTTTTTATATATCAATGTTGGGATTATTATAATTTATACAAACTTGCTGCTGTATTTGGTGTAGAAATTACCGCAAAAGGGTTATGGTTGTTAATGCAAACCAATAAAATAATAGCAATAAAAAATACGTTGTTATTGCTTTTGCCTTTAATGGCTTTTTTAAAATTACCATCAAGAAGTATTTTATTTTCTGCAATTATGTTGGTTTTAATTTGGTGGGATGTTGCAATGGCAATATTTACAAACACTAGTTATACTTTACCAATAAAAATGTATTCACCACTTAGTTTTTCAATTATCAAATACATTTGTTTATTAGTGGCTATTTATGCTTTTTTATGGCTAAGAAAAAAATACAATTTTCAGCGTAGCTAAACATATATGCTTGCACCTATAATTCAATTTATTCAATACATCCACTACTATCTTACTGCTGCAAATAAGAAAGGGCATGGTATTCATTCACCATTTGTTTTTAACATGGTGCATGAAGTTTTATTAGATGACCGTATTTTTTACTTTTTTGAAGAAATAAAGTATTTATCGTTTTTTGAAAATGAATCTCAGAAAAAATCCAAAAAATATAATCAACTGTTGTTTAAATGTATTCATTATTATAAACCAACATCAGTTACCATAATTACAGGTAACAGCTTATTAGAGGCATGTTATATAGCAGCTGCAAATACTAAGACTACTATACATTTTACCCAAAAAAAAAGTCTTGCTGAATTACCTGAAATATTAAAAAATCGTGTAAAGATTATTCATGATAAAGATGCAGTTGTAGAAGATCAAACTAATTGGTATTTTACAGATTTTGATCATGTAAATGATGGTATTGTTTCTAACATTCAATCAATAATAGCCACAAATAATCCAACAATTTGTGTAGTCATCAAAAATCCTCATCACAGCAAAGTAGCTAGGCATTTCTATCAACAATTACAACAATCTATTTATATAAAATTATCAATTGACTTATTTGGGATTGCGTTTCTTTTTTGCAGAAAAGAACATTTTCAAAAAGAACATTTTTCTATTCAATATTAAACTGAAAACTTTCTTACTTTCAATTAAAATATCTACATTGTATTTATGATTGTAGGAATATTAAAAGAGCCCATTGGTGAAAATAGAGTTTCACTTTTACCAGAACAAGCAGAAACACTCATAAAAAAAGGCATAACCGTTTTAGTTGAAAATGGAGCTGGTAATTTATCGTTTGCAAGCAATGAAAGTTATTTAGCTAAAAACGTTGAAATAGCCAGTAGAAATGAGGTTTTACAAAAGAGTGATATTGTTTTATCCATTCAGCTTTTAGCAGAAACCGATATACAACTGTTGCAACCAAATGCTTCTTTAATTGGTGTATTTCAGCCATTATATCATTTTAATACAATGCAACAATGGGCATCTAAACAGTATACAACTTTTAGCTTAGATACCTTACCTAGAACCACAAGGGCACAATCAATGGATGTATTAAGTAGCCAAGCAAATATTGCTGGTTATAAAGCAGTGCTTTTGGCTGCAAATACCTACACAAGATATTTTCCTATGTTTATGACTGCAGCTGGTAGCATTCCTCCAGTAAAACTGTTGATATTAGGTGCTGGTGTTGCAGGTTTACAAGCCATTGCAACCGCAAAAAGATTGGGTGCAGTTGTAGAAGTATTTGATACAAGACCAGCAGTGAAAGAAGAAGTAATGAGTTTGGGAGCAAAATTTGTTGAGGTAGAAGGGGCTGCTGATGCTACAAAAGCTGGTGGCTATGCAGTAGAACAGTCAGAGGAATATAAATTGAAGCAACAACAAAAAATTGCTGAAGCAACTGCAAAGGCTGATATAATTATTACAACAGCTCAAATTCCTGGAAAACCTGCTCCACAGTTAATTACTGAGGCAATGCTAAATAATATGAAAGCAGGAAGTATTATTATTGATATTGCAGCAGCAACAGGTGGCAATACGCCTTTTACTAAAAACAATGAAACAGTAACCTATAATGGCGTTACAATTATTGGAAATAGTAATTTACCTAGCACAATGCCAAGCGATGCAAGTAAATTATATGGTAAAAATGTATTGAACTTTATGCAATTAATTCTTTCAAAAGAAGGTACAATTGCTTTAAATTTTGAAGATGATTTAGTGAAAGGTTGCTGCATTACTTACAATGGTACAATTGTAAACGAACGTGTTAATAGCTTACTGTAATTTATGAATTCACTAAAAACAAATATTCACTATGCTTAGTTTTATACATACACATCAACAAATTATTTACATAGTTATATTGATGATTTTTTTGGGAATTGAAGTAATTGGAAGAGTACCTAGTGTATTACATACTCCATTAATGAGTGGAGCAAATGCCATACATGGTGTAGTAATTATTGGAGCAATAATAGTGATGGGAAAAGCAGAACAAGATAATTATTTGGCCTTAGTTCTAGGTTTTTTAGCCGTATTACTTGGCACTCTAAATGTAGTTGGTGGATTTGTAGTAACTGATAGAATGTTAGAAATGTTTAAAAAGAAGAAATAACAGTAAACTAAAAGTAATTTATAAAAAGAATTGATTCTAACTTAAATATAAAAGAAGAGCCGCTTCAAAAATTTGAAGCGGCTCTTTTGTTTTGATTGTTTTGTTGTCAAAGTGTCTTTTATCTATTAATTTCCACCAACTTGTACCCTATTTGCTTCGTCTAATGATGATTTTCTTCTTGGTGCATTGTTACCTATTTTTCCTTTACTAAAACGATAGCTAAAACTTAAATTAATTACCCTATTATCATTTCTATTTGAAAAACGAACATCTATATCATCGTACTTAGCATATCCTCTAGGTTGTTGTAACCAAAATATATCTCTGATATTTAGACGAACAGTTCCTTTATTTTTTAATACTGTTTTAGAAACACCAGCACTTATTTGTCCTAAAGATCTAATAACCATCACTCCTTCTAAACTTTTTGTTCTGTAAAATCCGCTTAATTCTGAGCTCCAACCTTTACCTAATTTAAATGAGTTGGTCATGTTTGTTTGCAATGTAGGATTGCTTAAATCAACGTATACGCCATTTACAATACCTCTAAAACGATTATTAAATCCATTAGCATATAAGTTTAAGTTCCACCATTTTTTAATAGGTACCTGTGCTGCAACTGCTAGTCCAAATTGATCAAGCTTAGCAATGTTTGCTCTTCTTACAAAGGTTTCGTTACTTGCTGTATTTTGCTCAAGTACCTGTTGAATGATGTTGTTTACTTTGGTATAGTTAATGGTGGTAGATAATAAACCTCCCATAAACAAATGACTTAACTCAATATTATGACTAAACTGTGGCTTTAATCCAGGGTTACCTTGTTGAAAAGTATATCTATCAATAAATTCAACAAAAGGATTTAAGTCTTCATAATTTGGACGTTGAATTCTACGACCATAATTCACAGAAAATTGATGCTTTTGATTTACAGTATAAGTAATATACGCTGTTGGAAATAATTGTAAGTAAGCAGTATCAAATCCACTTCCTGTTCTCATAGCATTACCTAATTGATTACCAATTGCATGTGTATATTCTGCTCTTAAACCTAATTGATAAGACCATTTTTTGTTTACAGTTTTGCTATAGTTGATATAAGCTGCTCCTATTTTTTCCTCATAAATAAAGTGATTACTTCTGTTATAATCTGGCACATATTGATTGTTGATTAAACTATCGTAACGAGCATTATTATCTGTTTCAACATAGCTAAATTTAGCACCTGCTTCAAATTTTGCTCCTTTTTTTAGTGGCTTTAAAAAATCTACTTTTGCACTGTAAATAGCAATTTTCATAGGCAAACTACCATCTAAAGTATCTCCTTTCATTCTAAAACTTCCATCACCATTTTGGTATGTATTTTTTAAACTTTGCAAATTGGTTGCATCATATTTTACATAATCAATATCGGCTGTTATTTCTTTTCCTGTGCTATCAAAAACATGACGAAAATTGAAATTAGTGCTATAGTTTTTCCAATCTTCTGCACCACTTGTAACTGCCTTAGTAATATTACTTAGTACATAATTTTTATTAAAAATGTTGGTTGTATTGTTACTAGAAAAATCATTAATACTATTAAACCCAGTTACAACAAATCCGAAAGTTGTTTTTTTACTTGCAAAAAAGTCTGCACCAAGTTTTGCATTATGGTTACGATTAATATTGTACATTTTAGCAGACTGATCAAAATAAGAAACCACTTCTTTGGTGTTTCTGTCAGAAAAATTTCTGCTGATATCTAATGTTTGAAAGCCTTCACGGTAGCCAAAACTATAGTTACCAAATAAATTCCATTTGCCATTTCTGTAGTTAATATTGATACTTTGATTGGTTTTTGGATAAATACCTTGGCTATAACCAGTAGTAATTGAACCATTCAACCCTTTGGTCTTTAATTTTTTAGTTTTAATATTAATAACACCAGAGTTGCCGGCAGCATCATATTTTGCTGGTGGATTGGTCATAATTTCAATTTGATCTAATTGACTAGCATTCATATTACGAAGCATATTTGCTAAATCAGCTCCACTTAAATATGCAGGCTTATTATCTATTAAAATAACTACACCTTGTTTTCCTTTTAAACTAATGTTACCATCTTTATCTACTGAAATTCCTGGAGATTTTTCTAAAACTTCCAAAGCTGTTGATCCTACGTTTGTTACAGATGCTTCAACGTTTACAACAGTTCTATCAATTTTTTGCTCAATTAATGGTTTTTTACTTTCTACTATTACTTCTTTTAATTGTTTATCTAAAACAACTAAGTTGGCTTTTTGAATTTCATAAGTTGCATTTGAGGCTACTTCAAACAACTCGCTATAATATTTTTTGTAGCCAATACTTTGAATAGAAACCAAATAGCGTCCTATTTTAATATTATCTATTTCAAAAACGCCTTGTTTGTTAGAAAGCCCCATTTTTACGATTGAAGAGTCTTTCGCTTTTAATACACTAATTGATGCACCATCTATGGCTTT
>JBMLQZ010000095.1:0-4085 GCA_049241285.1 Chitinophagaceae bacterium
AATCAACGTTTAGATGCTGAAGTAATTGAATTAGTTGCTAGTGAATTTAATTTTGAAGTAGAATTTATTGGTGTTGATGATATTGATGAATTAGATGATGAAGATGAAGAAGAAGAGCTAGTAGATGATGAAACAAGACCACCAATTGTTACAATCATGGGTCACGTAGATCATGGTAAAACATCATTACTAGACTATATAAGAAGTGCAAATGTAGTGGCAGGTGAGGCTGGTGGTATTACACAGCACATCGGTGCATATGAAGTTACTCTTCCTAATGGGAAAGCTATTACTTTCTTAGATACTCCTGGTCACGAAGCATTTACCGCTATGAGAGCAAGAGGTGCTAAAGTAACCGACGTTGCAGTAATTGTTGTAGCAGCAGACGATGCTGTAATGCCGCAAACAAAAGAAGCTATCAGCCATGCTCAAGCAGCAGGTGTACCAATGATTTTTGCAGTAAATAAAATAGATAAAGACGGCGCAAACCCTCAAAAAATTTATGAGCAATTAGCAGGAATGAATATTCTTGTTGAAAGTTGGGGAGGTAAATTCCAAAGCCAAGAGTTATCTGCAAAGCAAGGATTGAATGTAGATTTATTATTGGAAAAAATATTGTTAGAAGCGGAGATATTAGATGTAAAAGCAAATGCTAAAAAGAATGCAACTGGTTCAATCATAGAAGCATCTCTAGATAAAGGTAGAGGATATGTTGCCACAATTTTAGTACAAAATGGTACTTTAAAGCAAGGTGATTTAATCGTTTCTGGTCAATATTACGGTCGTGTAAAAGCTATGTTCAATGAACGTAATCAACGTGTTAACGATGCTCCTCCATCTACACCTGTAGTAATTTTAGGATTAAATGGAGCTCCTCAAGCTGGTGAGAAATTTAAGGTATATGATGATGAGGCTGAAGCTAAAGAAATTGCTACCAAACGTGCCCAAATTTCAAGAGAGCAAGGGTTACGTGCTAGAAAACATATTACTTTAGATGAAATTGGTCGTCGTTTAGCATTAGGAAACTTTAAAGAATTAAACATTATTATTAAAGGTGATGTGGATGGATCTGTTGAAGCATTGAGTGATTCATTGCAAAAACTTTCTAATCAAGAAATTGCAATTCGAGTTGTTCATAAAGCAGTTGGTCAAATTTCTGAAAGTGATATTTTATTAGCGGCTGCTTCTGATGCAATTATAGTTGGCTTTAACGTTCGTCCTTCTTCTCAAGCAAATAAGTTAGCAGAAAATGAAGGCGTTCAGGTTAAAATGTACTCAATCATTTACACTGCAATTGATGAAATTAGAAGTGCAATGGAAGGTATGTTAGAGCCTAAAGTTGAAGAAAAAGAAGTTGCTACTGTAGAAATTAGAGAAGTGTACAAGTTTGATAAAGCAACGGTTGCCGGTTGTTATGTACAAGAAGGTAAAATTAAAAGAGACCACAAAATTCGTGTATTTAGAGACGGTATTTTGGTATATCCTAGACAAGAAGGTGGTTTTGCTGAGCTTGGTAGCTTAAAACGCTTTAAAGATGATATGAAGGAAGTAAACAATGGGTATGAGTGTGGATTAACCGTAAAAGGTTTTGCTGATTTAAGTGTGAATGATACTATTGTTGCTTACGAAGAAGAAGAAGTAAAGAGAACTTTATAATCAATTCTAAAGTTCAATAAGCTGTCTAAGAAGTTATTCTATTTTTATATTAACGGCTACATCTGATAAATGATGTAGCCGTTTTTTTATGTAATTTGGAAAGCGTATTTCATATTACTGATGATATCATTTACAGAAAATACTTTCCGTTTGTATTAGTGGAATACTAACTTTTTCTTTTGTAGATGATTAATCAGCTCACTCAAAACTTATTGAAATATGCATTTCTATTTCTTAAGATCATCACCTAGTAAATGATTTTGTGCTTATCATATTCAGAATAATATCTTCATTCTTAGCATTGATACAAAATTCAATTGCCATTAGAGGGGCTTAAAAAATTAGTTATGTAAATAAAAAAAGCCATTTCAATTTTGAAATGGCTTTTTTTTGCTAAATAATTATTTGTTTATTGAACTTTAATAAACTTACTTGTTGCAAAGCGGTTGCCTTTCTCATCATAAATATTTACATTGTAATTTCCTCTTGGTAAGCTACTTACATCTATAATTGCAGCATTCACCATTCCACTTCTTGTTACTTGAGTTTGTTTTTGAAGTACTCTACCCATTAAATCTACAATTTGAACATTCACTTTTGTAGCATTCGTTTTAAAGCTAAGTCTAATAGAATTGTTGGTAGGATTTGGAGCCGTATTAATTACATCAACATTTGCACGTTGTATATCTAAAATTGGTAAATCATTTGATCTTGGTCTAGTTGTTCTGAAAGTAGCATAACCACCTGGAGTTGAACCACCAAATTCAGCATTTTTGGTATCAGATATATTTAGATTACTTGTAACACTTAATGATAATACAATTTTAGAACCAGGTACTGTTACAATATTCAATGTTGGACCTGTTACATTATAAGGACCATCAACAACATTGGTTGTTGTATTTACCCATGAATAATTCCAGCTGTATGTATCTATTGTTCCCGTAGCAATGGTTGAAGGGGCAGATGCTTCATTTCCAGCAACTTCTATCATCATTCCTAAATCTCTTATAGCAATTGAAGCTTTTGGAGTAATAACTACATTTACTGTAAATGCAATAGTATTTGTGGTATTTCCATTAGTATTTGTAACCGTTAAAGTAACAGTTTTATTGCCACCAGTTGCATATGAATGTGAAGGTGCAATACCAGATACTAAAGAAGAACCATCTCCAAAATTCCAGCTATACACCAAATTGGCAGAAGCATCGTTAACTGTGGTGTTACTTGCACTGAATTCTACCAAAGGATTTGAATAAAAATCTCCATTGTAATTTACGTTTGATGTAAACTGTGCTGTTGGAGTAACATAATATGTAACAGTTTGGCTACTAGTGGCTGTTAGACTTCCATTTGAGTTAGTAACTACAAGTGTTACGGTATAAGAACCTCCTGATGGATAAACATGTGTAGGATTAGCAGAACTACTATGAGCAGAACCATCACCAAAATCCCAATCGTAAGTTAAAGTAGTACCACTTTCATTGGTACTTGAAGTATTGCTGTTAAACGCTACTTGTACTGTACTAAAATTATTACCCACTCTTGAAAAAGTAAACGCAGATTTTGGTTTAATATAAACGTTGTTGAGTGTCTGTGTTGTAACTGCAGTTAATCCACCATTATTGTTTGTTACTGTTAAAGTAATGGTTCTTGTTGCAGCACCAACAGTGTAAGTGTGGCTTGGCATTGTTGGGCTACTTGTATTTACAACAGAACCATCACCAAAATTCCATGAATATGAAAGGTTAGTTGGGGTTTCATCAACTGTACTGGTTAAATTAGTAACAGTTACTACTGGTCTACCATTGCTGTTTAAAACAGGCGTATTAACTGTAAAACTAGCTTCAGGACGAACAAAGAAAGACAAAGGTGAAGATGATGTATGAACACAACCAATATCGCTTGTTACTCTTAAACTAGTAGTATAATTTCCACCTCTTGCAAATTGATTAGGAGTAGGAGTAAAAGTTGTAGGGGCAAACGGAACTATTGTAGTATTGGTTAATGTAGTACCATTTTCATAAGTCCATAAGTGCGTTAAAGTATTTATTGCACCAGGGTCAGAAGAATTATTGGTAAATGAAATAGTTGGTCTTCTGATATCACCCAATGGATCAGGTGTAATTGTTGTTGCAAAACTAGAAATAGGCTTGCTTAAATAAACATTTCTAATAATACTATCCATACAACCTTTATCACTAGTTACTACAAGTTTAACTGGAAAAGTTCCTGGCTCATTAAAAATCATTCTTGCATTAACCTTTGTATCACCTGGATCTCTAAATGTGAAATTAGTTGTTCCAAAAGTCCATTTGTAGTTCATTTCTCCTTTTGTTAAGGTAGAATTACTAATAAATGAAAAGTCTATACCAGGTCTAAAACAACGTTTCATTTCATCTATGCTGGTGTAATCAGTATCTAAGTAC
>JBMLQZ010000096.1:0-1789 GCA_049241285.1 Chitinophagaceae bacterium
AAAGAGGCGTAATGCCGTAAGATTTTGTACAATTTTCTACCGAAACGTAATGCATGAGGCAAATATAGGCGGCTTAATAGTATGTAATATGTGTACTTTGAGAAACTCTAGACAATTAAAAAGTATTTACAATACAAAAAAGAATTAACAACCTAAAATAATGCAAATTTCAAACACAGTAAAATACTTTCATTGATTATAAAAGATATGTAAATACTTCAAAATCTATTGATTAAATATAAATTATAATCTAATTAATAAAACAGCAAGCATTTTGGCATAATATTTGGGTATTGTAGGAAAAACGTACCATGTCATTTAATTTAGTAGACACAATCAAAAGCTCGTTTACACAAGAGTTAATTTCTAAAACTGCATCACAATTAGGCGAAAGTGATTCGGCAATTTCCAAAGCCTTAAGTGGAGCAGTACCATCAGTACTACTTAGTTTATTTAACAAATCAAAAGATTCTAATGAAAATCATGGAATTTTAGAAATGTGTAAAACTGCTGCAAGTAGCGGAATTCTTAGTAATTTAGGTGGCTTTTTACCAAGCCTTTCTTCTGGAAATACTAGCAGCATTTCGAGTTTTGCATCTTCAATTTTTGGAGATAAATTTTCTAGTGTTTCAGGGTTAATCTCAAACTTCGCAGGTATTAAAAGCTCTTCTGCAACTTCAATTTTAAACATGGCTGCTCCTGCAGCATTGGCTTCAATTGGTAATCACGCAAAAGAGAACAATTTAAGTGCTGTTGGAATTGGTTCTTTATTAAGTAGCCAAAAAGATAGCATTTTAGCTTCGCTTCCTTCTGGTTTTAACTTATCTAGTTTATCAAGTATGTTAGGGTTAGGCAGTATTGGTGCAGCAGTTTCAAACTTTGCTGGCAATACAGGCAATACAGTAAAAGAATCTGTAAATGCAAGCAAAAAGCAAGTAGAGGAAGCAGCAAGTGCAGGTTCTAAATGGTTGTGGGCATTGATACCTTTATTTTTAATTGGAGGGCTAATTTGGTATTTTACAAAAGATGCTAGCAACAAATCACTTGTAGCTGATGTATCATCAACAGTAGATACAAGTACTAAAAAACCTGAAACATCTTCCGTAACTTCAATACCTACAATTAAAGTTACTTTACCAAATGGAGTTGTTTTAGATGCTTATAAAGGAGGCATTGAAGATAAATTAGTAAGCTTCTTAAGCACTAATTACAAAGAATTAGGAGCTGATTCATTGAAGAAATTGTGGTTTGATTTTGACAATTTAAATTTTAAAACTGGCAGTGCTGAATTAACAACAGAAAGCACAAAACAAATAGAAAATATTGTTTCAATTTTAAAGGCATTTCCTCAGGTAAAAATTAAAATTGGTGGATATACTGACAGAACTGGTAATGAAGCTAGTAATGTTCAATTATCAGGTTTTAGAGCAAACAAAGTAAAAACTGAATTAGTTAAAGCAAACCTTGGCAATCAAGTTTCAGGGGTAGAAGGATATGGTTCTAAATTTGCAAAATACCCATCAGATGCTCCAGAAAGTGATAGAGTTCAAGATAGGCATGTATCTATTAGCATAAGAGATTAAAATAGAATATAATATAAAAAAAAGAGAGGCTATCTTAAAATTAAGAAAGTCTCTCTTTTTTTATTGTGCCAAACAGATAAATCGAACTATTGTTTAGATAATAAATTTACAAAACATGAAGTAAATTAAAATGCCAGCTTAAAACAAAATCGTTTTGTAAGGATACCTAATAGCATACATATCTCTTACTTTTTGTAGTATAAAAC
>JBMLQZ010000097.1:0-1923 GCA_049241285.1 Chitinophagaceae bacterium
GATTTTGAACATGTTAATTTGGTTGGAATAATTGATGGAGATGGCATTTTAAACTTCACCGATTTTAGGGTAAATGAAAGAGCTTATCAATTAATGGAACAAGTAAGTGGCAGAGCTGGAAGAAAAGATGGAAAAGGAACTGTAATGATTCAGGTGACCAATACACAACATCCTATTTTATCGTTTGTGCAAAACCATCAATATCAACAATTGTATTGGTATGAAATTGAGAGTAGAAAAACCTATCAATATCCACCATTTTATAGAATCATTCAACTTACTTTTAAACATAGAGATAATTATGTAGCTGAAGAAGTAGCCAATTTAATGTTAGTAGGTTTACAAACCCATCTTAAACCCAATTTAAATGGTCCAGCACAACCACCTGTAGACAGAATTAGAAATCAATATTTATGGGAAATTTTATTAAAACTTCCTAAAGACGCTGCTTTAATTCAACAAGCAAAACGTTTAATTACTCAGCAAATTGCCATCATTCAAACCGATAAAAGATACAGAACTGTTAGTATTGTTATTGATGTAGATCCTGTTTAAAGCCTTTCATTCATCCATTAATATAGCCATTACTACTAAATTATTACTAGTATATAAAAAAATATTCAAAATAGATATACTTATATAAAAAAAATGTACTTTTAAATCATCAACCAATAAAATTGCGAATCCCCCTAGCATAAATGAGAACAGAGCCTCAATCTTCATTGATTAGAGGCTTTGTTTATAAATAGAAAAGGTGCTTCTTCTTTGAAACACCTTTATTGCTGCAACATTATATTATCCTAGACTATTTATTCAAAACAAGCTAGTCAAGTGAAAAAATACATCCAAATGCCAATCTTCTAAAAATGTATTCATTGCTTCTTTCCGTAGTTTCAACGCTGTTTCCTGTATATACATCTTCATTATATAATTCTTTGATATTTTTCACATCAAATGCCATTGTAAAACTGATTGATTGATGCTTTTTTAATTGCACTTTATACCCTACACCTAGTGCATACATATAGCCATTATTATAAACAGATTTTATGCTTATCGGATTCCAAATATTCCATCGATAATGTACTGCTTTTTGATTTTCTGTTAACCATGCTACTGAGTAACCAGCTGTTGCAAAAACAAATGGTTTATGCAATGAACTACTGAGATAGTGTTTATAGGTTGTAAATAAAGGAGCTGTTCTAAATTGATAATTATCTACTCCTAAACCTACTGTTATTCTATGATTATTTTTTTGAAATCCGGTAGCAAGTGACAAAGCCACACTGGTTGAAGAATTACCATGAATAGCTTGTATTTGTGGCTCTAAAACCCATTTTACCGATGTTGATTGCTGTGCAAATGCTATTGTAAAAGAGCATGCAATTATATAAACTATAAACGCAAAAGTTATTTTCATTACTGTGCATTTAAAGTAAACTTGCTAATAATTTTTGGACTCTTAACGTTGTTATAATCTACACAAAATAAACCTTCACTAGCTATAACAAAAGCATAACCATTAATTGCAATTACATCGTAAGCATTTAAATTGGGAATTGTAGCTTGTAATTGCAAATTGTTTACGTTAGAAGCATCAAATATTTTCACCCCTTCAGATCCATCACATATCAACAACCAATTTTTATCTTTCGATAATCCAAATGGATTTTTTAAGGGATAGGTTTTTACTAAAGTAGGATTTGAAACATTCGTAACATCTACAACATCTAATTGATTAGAGGCACCCATACATCTTCCACCACCTCTTAAGGTAACAAATGCATTTTTTTCATCGGCAACAACAGGATCACATACAGTTGCATGCACAAACATTCCTTTTTTTACAGGATTATCTACATTGTTTACATTAAAAATATGCATACCCGTATTGCTACCTAAAAACAAATTACCTCCAAAAGG
>JBMLQZ010000098.1:0-4063 GCA_049241285.1 Chitinophagaceae bacterium
GTATTTGATTGGCTTGTGGAATTACATATTGATTAGCTAGCCAAAGCATTAATCCTAATAAACTTCCACCAATCCAGTAGGGGCGTAGCCATCTATTATAAGTTGTTCCACTTGCTAAAATGGCAACAATTTCAGTTCTTCCAGCCATTTTTGAAGTAAAAAATATTACGGCTATAAACACGAACAATGGAAATAATAATGCGATAATATGAGGAATAAAGCCGTAATAATAATCTGTAATTAATCTATAAAAACCCAATTGAGATTTTACAAAATTATCGGCTTTTTCGCTTGCATCAATAACCACAGCTATAACAGCAAATAGAAAAATAGCAAAGAAAAACGTTGTAAGAAAGTTTTTTAATATGTACCAATCTAATTTTTTCATGTTGCTATAGAATTGCAAATATACTTGACGGTTCTATACTTCTATTTTTTTGGTTGTGAATAAAAAGATAATGGTTTTAATTAATCAGATAGGGGCAAAAAAAACATCCTTGTATAAGGATGTACGAATGTTCGGAATTCAATAGATATAGAGATTAGTAAGTATCATAAAGGTAACGTAAGCTTTGATGCGGTGCTTGTTTTATTGTTAGAGTGAATAAATAAAATTGTAGCTGATTGGTTATTCACAAGTTGGCTAATTGATTTAAGCTAATTCTGTTTATAATCGTTGTTTTAAAACAGGTATCATTTCTTTTTTCCAGCTTGTAAAAGTATTCGCTAATATTTGTTTTCTAGCCTCTTTCACCAACCATAAATAAAAAGATAAGTTATGAATACTAGCAATTTGTAATGCTAAAATTTCATTGGCAATAAACAAATGTCTTACATAAGCTTTTGAATAATAATTACTGGTTTCACATTCAAATCCATCATCAATACATGAAAAATCTGTTGCCCATTTTTTATTTCGTATATTAATAATGCCTTTCGATGTAAACAACATTCCATTTCTTCCATTTCTTGTTGGCATTACACAATCAAACATATCCACCCCTAAAGCAATATTTTCTAAAATATTCCAAGGTGTACCAACACCCATTAAATATCTTGGTTTTTCTGTTGGTAATATTGAACAACAGATATCTGTAAATTCATACATCATTTCTTCTGGCTCACCAACACTTAAACCTCCTATAGCATTGCCTGTAGCATTTGTATTGGCAATATATTCTGCTGATACAGTTCTTAAATCTTTGTAGGTGCTACCTTGAACTATTGGAAATAAATTTTGCGTATAGCCATATTTATCAGGCGTTTCAGCCAATTGTTTAAAACATCTATCTAACCAACGATGTGTAAGTTCCATACTTTTTTTGGCATAACCATAATCGCTAGGATAGGGTGGACACTCATCAAAAGCCATGATAATATCTGCACCAATACTTCTTTGAATATCCATCACTTTTTCGGGAGAAAATAAGTGTTTGCTGCCATCAATATGGCTTTGAAATACAACGCCTTCTTCTGTAATTTTTCTATTGGCTGCTAAAGAAAAAACCTGATATCCACCACTATCAGTTAATATTGGTTGATGCCAACCATTGAATTGATGCAATCCACCGGCAGCTTCTAATACTTCTATACTTGGTCTTAAATATAAATGATACGTATTACCTAAAATGATTTGTGCTTTTACTTCATGTTTTAATTGCTGTTGAGTAACCGCTTTTACACTACCAACTGTGCCAACAGGCATAAAAATGGGCGTTTGAATGGTACCATGATCGGTTGTAATTTCTCCAGCTCTAGCCTTTGAATTTGTATCGGTATGTTGTAACGAAAATGTAAGTGCAGCCAATCATTCAATCAACTTAATTTTCATACAGCCTCAATTGAAAGCATTTTTTTCTTTTAATGATTAGTCATGCAATACTTCCACACATTTCTTACTTTTGAGGCCAAATTTTACCTGTCTTGTAAACGGGTTTATAAAATTTTTAACCATGCCTGTACTACACAATCGTGTTAACAACGAAGAGTTGAAGCAACGTATGTTGCAAGAAACGGAAAAAAGAATCACCATCAGTTTCTACCATTATTTCGAAATTAAAGATCCTCATGTTTTTAGAAACGAGTTGTATTTGCATTTGAATGCATTGAAAGTTTTTGGAAGAATTTATGTTGCCAATGAAGGCATTAATGCACAAATTAGTGTGCCAGAAAGCAATTATGAAGCCATGAAAACTTACTTATACAGTATTGAACCCTTAAACAGAATTCGATTAAATATTGCTGTAGATGATGATGGTAAAAGTTTTTGGGTACTAAAAATAAAGGTTCGAGAAAAAATTGTGGCAGATGGTATTAACGATCCCAATTTTAACATGTTTCAGAAAGGGAAATATGTAAATGCTGTTGAAATGAATACATTGCTAAAACAGCCAGATACCGTTGTCATTGATATGCGTAACCATTACGAATATGAGGTTGGTCATTTTGAAAATGCCTTAGAAATTCCATCTGATACTTTTAGAGAACAATTGCCAATGGCCGTTGATATGATGAAAGGGAATGAAGATAAAAACATCATTATGTATTGTACAGGCGGCATTCGTTGTGAAAAAGCAAGTGCTTATATGTTGCATAAAGGGTTTAAAAATGTATATCATTTAGAAGGGGGGATTATTAACTATGCACAACAAATTCAACAAGAGGGTTTAGAGAGTAAGTTTATTGGAAAGAATTTTGTGTTTGATAATCGTTTAGGAGAACGAATTACTGATGATATAATTGCTAAATGTCATCAATGTGGAAAACCAGCAGACACTCATACCAATTGTAAAAATGATGGGTGTCATCTGTTATTTATTCAATGCGAAACTTGTGCAAAAGCATATGATGGTTGTTGCTCAGAAGAATGCACCAATATTTACCATTTGCCTGAAGAAGAACAAAAGAAAATTAGAGCTGGATTAGACAAGGGAATGATGATTTTTAATAAATCTAAAGTGCGTTTAAGACCAAGGCTCAATAAAGATATTTAAAAGCGATTTGAAATTAATGGTTTTAATAAATACTCTAAGCCATTCAATTTAATCTCGTAAAGTGTTTGTAAAAGTGTACCAAGTTTGCCTTTTGGAAAACCTTTTCTTTGAAACCATTCTAAATAGCTAATTGGTAATTGATACAGAACAACATCTTTATATTTTCCAAAAGGCATTTTCATTTCAACTAATTGAATTAATAAATCTTTATTAGCTTGTGGAAGTTCTTGATTCATAAAATGTAATACAAACGGTTGCAATAATAATAGTTAAATATGGTATTCAAATGCCTTTGTTTAAATGAGTGATTTTTAAAAAAATGAATAATCTGTTGTAATAATGAAAATTTTGGTAATTCGTTTTTCATCTATTGGTGATATTGTTCTAACTACGCCTGTGTTTAGATGTATGCATCAACAGTTGCCTCAAGCTCAAATACATTTCCTTACAAAAAAATCGTTTAAAGCAGTAACAGAGCATAATCCATACATTCACCAGTTTCATTATTTCGATGGTAATTTATCTGCAACAATTGCAGTATTAAAGCAGGAGAACTTTGATGTGATTATTGATTTGCATAAAAATTTTAGAACATTTAAAATAAAAAAGTCATTAAAAGCTACAGCATACACTTATAAAAAATTAAGCTGGCAAAAGTTTTTATTAACCAAATTGGGCATTAATGTAATGCCTAAGAGACATATTACTCAAAGATGTTTAGATACACTACAACCATTAGGTGTTAAAGATGATGGAAAGGGATTGGATTATTTTATTGCAAAAAATGAACAAGTAGGCTTTAGCGATTTACCAATTGGACATGCGTTTGGCTACATAGCCATTGTAATTGGAGCATCATATGCCACCAAAAAATTACCCATACCTAAATTACAAGAGCTTTGTACAGCAATTAACCATCCAATTATTTTAGTAGGAGGAAAGGAGGATGCTGAAGAAGGAGCAGCAATTGCTGCCATTAATCCAGATAAAATTTATAATGCTTGTGGTAAGTTTTCACTTAATGAAAGTGCAAGCCTGGTTCAACAATCAAAGCTAGTAATAGCTCATGA
>JBMLQZ010000099.1:0-6176 GCA_049241285.1 Chitinophagaceae bacterium
GGTCTTGGAGATTATTCAGGCAAATACGTTAAACTTAGCTGGAACAGTAACAGGTAGTGGATTTATTAGAGGGGGCTTATTAAGCAATTTAACTGTAGGAGGAAGTGGTAGTAATTTAGGCACTTTAAATTTTGATGCGACAACGCCAAACACAACCAATAATATCAAGGACTTTACAATTAATCGAAGTGGAGGAAGTGTTACTATTGGTAATGCACTTAGTATTAATGGCGTATTATTACCAACAGCAGGCACTTTAAATACGGGCAACTTTATCACCTTAAGATCTACTAGTATTATCAATACAGGTATCGTAGGTATTGTAGGTGGTACCATTAATGGTTTGGTTACTGCTGAAAGACATTTTCCAAAAGACATCAATAGTGGTAATGGTATTAGAGCGTACAGAGATATTAGCCCAGGCTTATTGCCTAATAGCAATATTTTTACCCAGTGGCAAGAAGGCGGCGTTAACAATAATGGTTATGGCACACAAATAACAGGACAAGTAGGTGCAGTAGGACAAACAGATGCTACTACAGGTATGGATTATACCGCAAGTGGAGCAGCATCTTTGTTCAGCTACAACGTAAATACATCAACAGGCTTACCTACATGGGATAATGGTATTCGTAATACGAAAAATAATACAGCTTCTCCATTCAAAGGCTATCGTATAGCTATTAGAGGTAATAGGGCAAATAATTTGGGTGCAAATAGTACCGGATTAAATGCACCAGCCACTTTAAGAAATACCGGTACGTTAATTACAGGCGAAGTAATTTTTACAACAAGTGGTGTTACCGCCAACGGCAGCACCAATACCAATATTCAATTAGCAAGAAGTACTAATGCTGATTATACATTGGTGGGTAATCCATATTGGAGTCCATTAAACTGGAATAGTGTAGCCAATAGAAATGCGAATATTAGTCCAACGTATTGGGTTTGGAATCCAAATATTGGAACAAGTGGTGCCTATGTAACTTTTAATGGCATCAGCAATACTAGTAATAACAATGGTGCTGCTACCAATAGATATATACAGCCAGGTCAAGCATTCTTTGTACAGAATGTAAATACCAATCCAAGTTTCAATATTCTCGAAAGCGATAAGGGGGTTGACCAGAATAATCATACGGCAGTATTTAATGAAAATGGAGGGGATATCATGCACAAACTCAGTTTCACATTATACAGAAGCATTAATAGTGCATGGGCCAATATGGATGGAGCGGTGATGTGCTACAAGAATGGCTTTGCCGCAGGAAAAGGTAGAGAAGATGCTGCTAAGTTTGACAATGCTAGCGATAACATAGCCATTACCAATCAAAATATCTATAGTATAGAGGGAAGACCAATTCCAACAACCAGCGATAGTATACGCTTACGTTTATGGAATACGACTAACAATGGTAACTATCAATTACAAATAGATGCTAGTAGCTTTAACTACGATCAAGTACAGCCTTATCTGAAAGATCGATTTACCAATAGCCAGATGCTTTTACAGAAAAGTGCAATGAATGTATACAATTTCACTACTACGGCAGACACCAACAGCTTCAACCACCGATTTACGGTGATATATACTGCCAATAACGTTAATCCTCTACCTATTCATTTTGTACAAGTGAAGGCAAGTGCGGTAAGAACAGGAGTGCATGAGATAGGATTTACCACTCAATCAACAGACGCCAAGTGGTATGAAGTAGAATATGCAAAAGGCAATACGAATGGACAGTTTACAACCATTGGTAAAATGAACAGTAAAGGAGATGGAGTACAAACCTATAGCTATACGCATACAATCGCCAATAATGCAACAGGTATTCATTACTACCGTATCAGAAGTATGGATGCACAAGGTAAAGAGCAATATAGTTCAGTAGTAAGTGTACAAGCAGCAGATATGGTTAGTGGTCAGGCAATTAGAGTATATCCAAACCCAGTGGTAGAAAAGCAAATTCAATTGCATGTTGGTGCATCATTAAGCAATCAACGCTTAGAGTTAGTGTTGTACGATGTATCTGGTAAAGCTGTGTTTACAACCATGCTACAACACAACAATGCTGGAAGCAATAGTAGCTATAGAATAGCATTACCAACTACAATGGCAAGTGGTAATTATCAATTACAAGTGAAAGGGTTGAGCAAAGAGCAATGGAGTATACCAATATATGTGAGTACAGAATAAAAACTAACACTATGAGGCGGAGAGAGCAGATAGAGGCTCAAACCGCCTCATAAACCATATAACAATACCAAAACCAAACAGAAAATTAGATAACAGACCCCTATAGTCCCCTAATAATGAAACGAAAATATTTATTTGCTTTACTGTGTTTTTTTCTTGTAAAGAACCTATTAGAGATAACACAAGATGCCCCATTAGATACGATTGTACAAGACTGGATAGCACCAGATGAACAAGCAAAACGTAAACAGTTATATGAAGAAAATAATGGTATTAGCACACCTGGCTTAAATACAGAGCTACAAAAAATAGTTGCACAGCAAACAACGCCAGTAATGTTAGAAGGACTTGGTGGACAGATTTATACAACTAATGAGATAGCAGCAACCAAGATGGGCATAGTATCCAATACGGGTACATTAAGTTATCCTACACAAGGAAGTGTGTATAGCGTAAAGTCTGGAGATAGAAATGAGATGTTGGCATATAGTGGAGGTGTAGGTAGCAGTCAAAGTAGTGTAGATATGGCATCAATGAATGGGATAAATATGACTTCAATAGCTGGTATCAATGGAGGAATGAATAGTGGAACAAGTATAGAATCGTTTAGTACAAGTTTATCAGGAGCAATAGGAGCAATGGAAGCTGTTGCAGTAAATAGTCCTGGAGGTCCAGGTTCTGGAGAAGGAGGTGAAGATAGTGGTCCACCAGATGATGTGATTCCAATAGATGGTGGGTTGAGTGTGCTACTAGCTGCAGCATTGGGCAAAGGAGCAAGTACTTATAGAAGAAGAAAAAAGCAACAAAAAATACCATCTAATATGGTTATAAGTTAAATCTGTATAGATGATTCACAAAAAGGCTGCTCTAATTGAAGCAGCCTTTTTGTGTAAATTGGGAAACAAATTCCTGTGAATTGTACTAGTGTTGTATTTGTATTGTTTTACTTATACGCTGTGCTTCATCGGTTATTTGCACTACATAAAATCCATTTTGAATATTTTTCGTACTAATAGTTACTTGATTGTTTTGTGGCGTTTGTTGTTGATCAAAAACAATTTTACCCGAAATATCAATTAGTTGAATTCTGATAAGTTTATTTGTTACATTATTTTGCAAAGTGATTTGTAATTGATTATTTACAGGATTCGGATATAATTGATAACTATTTTGTGAAGGAATATGTATTTGTATTGTTTCTGTATAGGCAATACTTCCATCAATATCTACCTTCTTCAATCTAAAATACATACGCTGGCCTCTGTGTTGATCTATTGGAACAGTAAATTGATAAGTCTTGTTTCCTACGGCTTCAACAAATCCAACAGTGTTGAAATGCATACCATTCACACTTTTCTCAATTGCATAACCTTTTAAATTAATTTCATTTAAAACATCCCATTGTAATTGAACCAGTTGATTAGATAACTTCCCAGTAAATAATGAAATATTTGCTGGCAAAACAGAAAGTCCAGGGCAACTTCCATTCCATATTTGTTGAACATATTGTGGACTATCTACAAATGGATTTCTATTCCCTTGAAATAAAAATCCACCATTATTCCTTGCCCTTTCTTTGTCGCTCACAGGATCTTGATTGTGCCACTTAATCATCAATTTTAAATAATTTATCTTAACACTTGGAAAAGTATTGAATTCAAAGGCTTGAGCATTTTCTGTATTACCAGAATATCCTGCCATTTCGCTTTCGTACATGGTCACAAAATATAGAAAAGCCCTTGCAAAATCACCCTTGTATTCATTAATTGGCTCGAACACATTTCCAGAAATTCCTGCAACAGCAGACGATCCCATTTTGCTACCATTTAAAAATGTTTGGCTAACATTAGCCACTTCACCATAGGGTAAATTTCCTCTTCTATTATTTACATATTTGTCTGTAGGGAAAATATGATGATAGTCTGTGGTTGGACCAGGCGTTCCTGTGTTTCCAGAAAACCAACTTTGTGGAACAGAATGCTCTCTGTTGTATTTATCGCCTTCACTATTTCCACCACTACCTTGATCTTGTTGTCCTCCAGAACCAGTACCAGGAGTAAAATTGTACGGATCTAATCCATTAGGATTATCTGAATACATATCCCAAATTACTTGACTAGAACCCGTGCCAACTTCTCTTTGTTTAATATCGGTTAATAAATATTGACCCCAAAGCTCAGTATATGTTTTAAATGAAATACCATTATTGATAATGTTTTTAAGTGCCGTTTTTAACGTTGCACAAGATTTATTTGCTGCATTATTATAATACCCAGCAGAGGGTTGTGCTATGCTGCTTACAAGAAAAATAATCTGTACTAAAAAAAGAATAATTATACGCATAAATACATTTATTAATCAAATGTACAAGTTTGTAAATAAGTTATAATTGTATCATCTTGGTATTAAAAAACGCCCCTTAGAAAAGAGGCGTTACTAAAAGCAACATAAGATAACCAAACAGTGTATTATCATAGACAATTAGCTATGTTACACACTTAATTTTACCATCTGCTAAATCTTACACCAACTGTGTAAGGATATTGCACTAAACCGGTACTTTTTTTATGTAAAGTATTTAAACTATAACTACCATATAATCTTACTGGACCAATTCCTAATTCACCAATTGCTGCAAAACGCCAAGGTTCTAAACCTAAATCGCCTTTGTATTTAACCTTTCCTCTTTCTGCACTAATTTGTTTATTACGACTAGCTATTAAATATCCAGCACTAACACCAGCACTTATTGTAAATCCATTTTTCTTATTTGGAGTTGCATTGAAGTTTAACATTAATGGAACGGTTAGGTAACCAGCATATAATTTGTTTTTAGAAAAACTGATAGAATCGTTAAACATATATGGATTAGGATCTTTTCTGAAACTAATATTTCTATCGTATCTAAAATTATACATCTCTAATCCTAGCCCATATTTTAAGTTAAGTTTATGCTTAGTAATATTAAGCCTTTGCATAAAAAACCAAAGGTTAGCATTAGAAGATTTTCCGGTAATTAAAGTGGCACTATTAGCATTTACGGCTCCACCTGGTCCAATTTGTCTTACATAACCAAGACCTTGTACGGTACTATAATTGGTTTGATCTCTATAGTTAGCAAATCCCAAATCGAAAATCCACCAATTGGTACTAATGTTGCTTTTTTTAGCAGTATTGTTATTAGTATTAATGGAAATACTGATTTCTTTTTTTCCAGTTTTAGAAGATTTTTCAATTTCTGTAGTTCCGGTTTCTTTATTTTTTTTAATGATAATAAAGTTTCCAGCTTTTATGGTGTCTACCGTTTCGGATTTTTTAAGCGTATCGGTTTGAGAAAAACCCATAGTTGTGGCTAATAGCAAAGTTGCTACGATTGATAATTGTTTCATTGTATGTTGTTTTTGAAATTATTTGTTTACTGCAAAAGAGGTTTTTGGTGAAGGTTCATCCTCATTTTTTGCTTTGTTGCCAAGTAACCTTGAAGCTTTTCTAAGAAAGCCACGAATTTTATCTTTATTCAATTCTAAATTACCTACATAAAGGCTTTTGTTTTCTTCGTTAATGTCTAATTCTTTGTATACTGTTGGTATGGTTTTAACCGTATTTTTTGCTTCGTTTTCGTTTGGTGTAACAATAGAAACTAAGCTAGTATTATTAGGTGCTTGAAGCTCATTTATATTTGCCCTTGTTGGCATTTCTACTGAAACTAAAGCATCTTTATCTTTTATATTTGGTTGTTGAATATTGTTATTTACTTCTTTATGAATAGCTAAGCCAGTTTCTTCTTTGGTAGCAATAGTTGTATGATTGGTTTGATGGGTAATTTGATTTACTTCCACCGTTTTATTTTTAATAACAGCATTATTTTTTGTTTCTACAACAACCGCTTTAGTGGCTTCTGAATTATTCAACGGTTCAATACTAGGCTTAGTTACAGTTACTGTTGAATTTTTTGAAGAATTTGTTTGTACTTGCTGAT
>JBMLQZ010000099.1:6186-12383 GCA_049241285.1 Chitinophagaceae bacterium
TGATTACTTGTTGCACTTGTATAATTATTAACAGCAACATTAGAAGGCAAAACTGTGTAAATAATAAAACCTAATCCAATAACGGCTGCAGCAACAGCAATTCTAGCAAAGCGAATCCAAAAAATTGGACGAACATTGTCTTCTTTCTGATATAACGCTTCTTTATTAGGGCATTCAATTACTTCTAATGGAAGTTTGGTTTGTTGCAATAACGCTAGTGCCGGCTTGAAAGTAGCATTTGAAGCTACAAATGCTTCTAAATGTTGTTTATCGGTTTCAGGAAGCTCATTATCTATATATAATAATGCCTTTTCTTCAAAATTATATTCATTAACGGGTTCAGTAGATTTAAATAAGCTAGATTTATCGAAAGAAAAAGTAGGCTCTGGTAACAATACGGTTTGTTGTAACATTTGTAATTCTTCCTGTAAATCAGGATGTAGCATTACAAAAGCTTCAACAGCTTCTCTTTCTGATGCAGATAATTCATTATCTATATACAGCAAGAAAAATTCTTCGTAATTGTTTTTTGTAATCATTGTTTGTTTTTAAATAATCTACCTACAATACATTTTCAGAACTAACTAAATAATTCTTTAATGCCAATCTAGCTCTGTGTAAATATACTTTTACCTGACTTTCGTTCAAATCCATAATCTTGCTAATTTCTTCATAACTATACCCTTCATAATCTTTTAGCATAATCAAGCTTTTTTGTGTTTCATTCAATCTATTAATAGCTTCCATTAATGTTTGTTTGGTATAGTTATTAGTAGATTGATGTACCACTTTTGTATCGTCTGAAAAATCTTCTTTTAATGTTATTTTTTTGTGTTTACGAATATGATCTATCATTTGATGATAGGCTACTGTAAACAAATAACTTTTGCATTTATCATTTTCTACCTGTTCTCTATTTCTCCAAAGTTTTTCAAATGCGGTTTGCACAATATCTCTTGCATCTTCCTCGTGACGTAAATTTTTCACGATGAACCGATACACATTGTCTGCGTAGGCATTCACACATTGGTTATATTCTCTTTCAGTCATAAACAGCAGAAATGATGAAAAATTGTTGCTTTTAGTATGTTATACGCTTGTAAAAACGAAATGTTACAATACAAAGAAAAAAATTTTTTTAAAAAGAAGGTAAAAAAAAGACTGCTTCAAAAATTGAAGCAGTCTTTTAAATATAGAATAAGCTAAAATATTATTTTAATCCTTTCTCGCTAGAAACAGTAAGCTTTTTACGGCCTTTTGCTCTACGACTAGCTAAAACCTTACGGCCATTAGCAGTTTGCATACGCTTACGAAAACCGTGAACAGTTTTACGGCGTTTTTTATGTGGTTGAAATGTTTGTTTCATTTTAATTGTTTTTACTAACCCAATAATATTGTTTTCAACGTTATAGTAGTCACCATTCCCACTATTTTGTGAAAGGACGGCAAAAGTAGGGTTTTATCCACAAATCTGTACAAAATTTTCGATTTTTTTTTGAAGATACCCATACTTGAGAACAACGCTTAAAAATACTAACAATTGTTCGTTAATTTGAGCCCTAAAATCAACACTTCTTACAATAAAAATAATGGTATGAATAAAAGTTTTGTAGATAGAATAGCAGCAGAACTAGTAGAAATTGAAGCTGCAGGATTGAATAAAAAGGAAAGAATAATCACTAGTGAACAAGGTGCCGAAATTGTCGTTAACGGAAAAAAAGTATTGAACTTTTGTGCCAACAACTATTTGGGCTTGTCATCGCATCCAAAAGTAATTGAGGCGGCACATAAGGCTATTGATACACATGGATATGGAATGAGTAGTGTACGTTTTATATGTGGCACTCAAGACATTCACAAAACTTTGGAACAAAAAATTGCCCAATTTTTACAAACCGAAGACACTATTTTATATGCTGCTGCTTTTGATGCTAACGGAGGTGTTTTTGAACCTTTATTTAATGAAGAAGATGCCATTATTAGCGATGCTTTAAACCATGCATCAATCATTGATGGAGTAAGACTTTGTAAAGCACAACGATATAGGTATGAACACAATAATATGGCCGATTTAGAGCTAAAACTGCAAGAATCGCAACATTTAAGAAGTAGAATTATTGTTACCGATGGAAGTTTTAGTATGGATGGAACAATTGCTCAGTTGGATGTTATTTGCGATTTAGCAGATAAATATGATGCCATTGTAATGATTGATGAATGCCACTCATCTGGCTTTTTGGGTAAAACTGGTAGAGGTACGCATGAATACAGAAATGTAATGGGAAGAATAGATATTATTACAGGCACTCTTGGCAAAGCTTTAGGTGGTGCTAGCGGAGGATTTACCAGCGGAAAAAAAGAAATTATAGAAATGTTGCGACAAAGGTCTAGACCATATTTATTCTCAAATACAGTGGCACCAAGTATTGTTGGGGCAAGCATTGCAGTATTAGATATGCTTACAGAAACCACAACGTTAAGAGATAAATTGGCGTACAATACAACATACTTTAGAACTGAAATAGCCAAAGCTGGTTTTGATATTAAACAAGGCGATCATCCTATTGTACCCATTATGTTATATGATGCAGTTTTAGCACAAAACTTTGCAGCAAAACTGTTAGAAGAAGATATTTATGTAATAGGATTTTTCTTTCCTGTTGTACCAAAGGGTCAGGCAAGAATTCGGGTTCAATTAAGTGCTGCTCATGAAAAAGCACATTTAGATAAAGCCATTAATGCCTTTAAGAAAATTGGAAAAGAGTTAGGAGTTATTCAATAAAAAAGTATCATCCAACAATTTACAAACACCAATATTTCTATAGTTTAACCATTTAATTCAATGTGGTACGTTTACATTTGTACCTAAATTTTTCAATATGCGATTGGTAATTGGTTGTTTACTAATATTTTCTGTTTGTTTACTAGCTTGTTCTCCTAATAATGTAGTAATAGATAACTCACTAAAATCGAACTTTGATAGTAGTAAAGTAGATGGATGTTTTGCTTTATACGATAATGGCACAGGGCAGTTTTCTATTTACAATCTTAGTCGATATAAAGACAGTGCTTATTTACCTGCTTCTACTTTTAAAATAGTTAATAGCCTTATTGGAATTGAAATTGGTAAAATTGTGAACGAACAAATGGTTATTAAGTGGGATGGAAATGTAAGAACTTTTCCTAAAGGCGATACGGCACATGCATGGAATAAAGATTTAACCATGGCTGAAGCTTTTAGCGTTTCGGCGGTTCCTTATTATCAAGAAGTAGCAAGAAGAATTGGTAGAGATACCATGCAAAAATGGATTGATACACTACAATATGGTAATAAAAAAATAGGCAAAGCAATAGATATGTTTTGGCTAGATAATACCTTAAAAGTTAAGCCAGATGAACAATTGGGGCTAGTAAAAAAATTATATTTTGGTCAGCTACCTTTTCAAAAGCGTACACAAGAAATTGTAAAAAAGGTAATGCTACAAGAGCAAAATGCCAATTATTCATTAAGTTATAAAACAGGTTGGGGTTTTAATGAAGCTGGAAAAAGTATTGGTTGGATAGTTGGTTGGATTGAAGAAAATCGTCATCCCTATTTTTTTGTTTTAAATATAGAGGCAAATCCATCATCAGATATACCATCAATTCGTAAAAAAATACTTACAGATGTATTACGTAAATATGGCTTTTTTGAAGGGAAAAAATAAGCTTTAACAGAAGCTAATGTAATAATGCGTTAGCTTAGTAGTTATTGGCTTATATTGCTTAGTTTGATATTAGCATTACAATGCTTCAATTACAACATCCTCAATATTTATATGCATTATTCTTGTTAATACCCTTAACAGTGCTATTGGTATTAGCAATTCGTAGAAAAAAACGTATCAAACAACAATTAGGCAATCATCAACTTATACAATATTTAACCTATCAATATTCTTCCAAAAAATATCTTCAAAAAAACCTTGTTGTACTTATTGTAATTGCATTACTCATTTTTGCTGCTACCAATTTAAGAAAGCCAATAACAAGCCAGGGTAATAATGCTTCAGCAGGTGTAGATATAATGATAGCTTTAGATGTAAGTAAAAGTATGTTGAGCAACGATGAAAAACCTACTCGTTTAGAAAAGGCTAAACAATTAATTTACGCTATTGTCAATCAACTTGAAGGAAATAGAATTGGTTTAGTAGTTTTTGCTGGTCAGGCTTACTTACAAATGCCTTTAACGGCCGATGCTTCTGCCATTAAAATGTTTGTAAGCAATGCCAATACTCAATTAGTAAATATGCAAGGCACTGTAATAGGAGATGCTTTAAAACTTTGTAATAATAGTTTAGATACCAAAGAAAAAAAATATAAAACCATTGTATTAATTACCGATGGAGAAGATCATGATAAAACAGCTAATGATGCTGTAAAAGAATTGGTTGATAAAGGCACTATTTTACACACCATTGGTGTAGGATCTGTAGAAGGTGTACCCATTCAAGACCCAGAATTGAATGATTATAAAAGAGATGCAAACGGAAAAACAATCATCTCTAAATTAAATCAAACCCTTTTACAAGATTTAGCAAATTCTGGCAATGGTACATATCAACAATTGCAAAGCATTAATACGGTTGTAAATAAACTAACAGCTTCTATTCAATTAATGCAAAAAAAACAAATTGCAGATAAAGGTGGCTATATACAATACAGAACGTTTTATCCTTTATTTGTAGTAGTTGCTATTGGCTTATTATTGATAGAATTTTTTATGAGTGAAAGAAAGAAAATTATCGCTTGAAATACTTTGTAACCATATTCATATTTACCTTTCTTCAACAAGAAATTGATGCACAAAATGCAGTAAAAAATATTATTGAAGGAAACACATTTTATCAACAAAAAAATTGGTTGGCAGCACAAATTGCTTATGAAAAAGCGTTAGAAAAAGATGCAATAAACACAACAGCATTATTTAATTATGCAAATGTTTTGCATCAACAAAAACAACATACCAAAGCTGTTTCTGTTTTAGACGATGTAATACAACTATCTCAAAAAGATGCTACTTTACAAGCTAAAGCTTATTATAACAAAGGGTTAATGGCTATTGAACAAAAGCAAATAGAGCAAGCTATTCAGGCATTTAAGCAATCGCTAAAATTGAATAATGCCGACGAGCAAACAAGAGAAAATTTGCAAAAAGCATTATTAGAACAAAAGAAACAGCAACCTAAAAATTCACCGCCAAAACCAAACGAACAACCTAAAAATAATCCTAAAGAAAAACCCTTAAATAAGCAAGAAGCAGAACGGCAACTACAAATGCTACGTGAAGAAGAAAAACGATTACAAAAAGACATTCAAAACAGAAAATACAGTCCTATAAAAAATCAAAAAGATTGGTAACATTTTAATCAACAATTAATTAAAAAATATGGCAATAGATTTTTCAACAAAAGGTATTGGTACTAAGTTTATACATGCTGGTGTAGAACCAGACCCTACAACAGGTGCAATAATGACACCTATATATCAAACATCTACTTACGTACAAGCGGCACCAGCTACACATAAAGGATATGAATATGCTAGAAGTCAAAACCCAACACGTTTTGCTTTAGAAAGTGCTTATGCAGCAATTGAAAATGCAAAATATGCCTTAGCGTTTAGTAGTGGAGTAGCGGCAACCGATGCAGTAATAAAACTATTGCAACCAGGCGATGAAGTTATAGCAGCCAACGATATGTATGGTGGCACCTATCGCTTATTCACTAAAATATTTGAGAAGTTTGGAATAAAGTTTTTATATGTAGATACAACTGATGTAGCCAATATAGCCGCAGCAATTTCTATAAAAACAAAATTAATTTGGATAGAAACACCAACGAATCCATTAATGAATATTACAGATATTCAAGCGGTGGCAGCTATTTCAAAATCTGCAAAAACAATTCTTTGTGTAGACAATACTTTTGCTTCGCCATATTTACAAAACCCACTCGATTTAGGAGCAGATATTGTAATGCATTCTGCAACCAAATATTTAGGTGGTCATAGCGATGTTATTCAAGGTTGTTTAATGATGAATGATGTATTGTTAAGAGACCAATTATACTTCATACAAAAATCTTGTGGAGCTGTACCAGGGCCTCAAGATTGTTTTTTAGTTTTAAGAGGTATTAAAACTTTACATGTTCGTATGC
>JBMLQZ010000100.1:0-1332 GCA_049241285.1 Chitinophagaceae bacterium
AATGAGTATAGAACAACTAAGAATACCCATGTTTGATGATACAGGCAAGCCATTAGATGCAAGAGGGTTTGCACAAAAATTAGTTAAATTTTTACGTGAATCACCGTATAATATCACTTGCAAATTGTTAAATCCTTCATTAGGTGAGGCTATAATAGTTTTGGGTGAAAAATAATTTAATTTAAAATAATCGAAAAAATGAAAAAAATAATAATATTTAGTTTAGTGTTTTCCTTATTCCTAAATAAAACACAGGCACAAGTAAATTATCTTCCATTAACTCCTTTTGTTGATGACGAAGATGTGTCTATGACTAATTCACAAAGGTCAATATTAAAAAATAAGTTATCTCAAGTTGTATTGCAAAATGGGTTAAGCACTGGACCTACAAATTATAGGTTTATAATAACTTCAAAAATTATTGTAATTGATAAAAATGTAACCCAAACAGTTCCATCTCTAATTTCTGTAAATATTGATTTACCAATATGTATTGGCGATGGTTTTGAAGGTGTGAAGTTTGCTCAAACCAATTTATCTTTAAAAGGAATAGGAAATACAGAAGAAAAAGCAATGATAGATGCACTTAAAGGATTTAATGTAAAAGATCAATCTATAATTTCTTTCATAAATTCTTCAAAAAAAAAGTATTTTAGATTATTACATTAATAACTGCGATTTAATAATTGCAGAAGCTAAAAGTTTAGAAAATCAAAACAAATATGATGCTTCTATTGCAAAGCTTATTGAAGTGCCAAATACATGTAAAGAGTGTTATTCAAAAACACTTCCTCTATTAACATCTGTTTATAAAAAGTTTAAGGAAAGAGAATGCAAAATTTTAATAAACGAAGCAGAGAATACATGGTCTTCAAAGCCTAACCTCGAAGGGGCTAATGAGGTAGCTAACATTTTAAAACAAATAGACCCAGAAACTGATTGCTTTAAAAAGGCCGAAGCATTAGTAAAGCAGATAAAGCAAACTGTAAATACTAAAACAAAAGAGATAGATAAAAGAGAATGGGATTTAAAATTATTGAAAGAAAAAAGCAATATTGATTTACAACAACAAATAACAAAAAATACAAAAGATATTGCTATAGCTTTTGCTACCAATCAGCCAAAAATAATTTATCACATTGCTGGATGGTAGAAAATAAAATTCTGTTTTCTCATGCATTTTTATATTGTAAAAGCCACCTGTTTTTACAGGTGGCTTAAATTTTATTACCATAATATTTCCTTCACCAATTAAAAACAAAATAATATGCCTACCTCAACAAAATTTTAGTAGTGTTAGCCAAAACGCTAAGCAAAATTTCACCCATTATT
>JBMLQZ010000101.1:0-2071 GCA_049241285.1 Chitinophagaceae bacterium
GATTGTTGATTTGAAACTGTATTGCTAAAAGGTTGTGTTACATAAGCACCTCTAGTGCCTGCTGTAGAATTCCAAACACTGAAGTTGGCATTTACGTTATTTCCTATTGTTACCAAACTTAAATTAATAGGGCTGGCATAAGGGTTGCCTATTAAAGAATAGTCTTTATTTACCCCATTGTAAGGTAGCGTTACTATTTGATTGCCTTGGTTTAATGTACCTGACCAGTCAATAGTTACTGCACTTGGAGTATAAGTTTGAGCATTTAATCCTTGCCCTTTAGTACCACGTATTAAAACTCTATAACCACTTAAAGGGTTTAAAGAGCTTGTAGCAATAAGTGGAGTCCATCCTTGTGTTAAATTTGAAACAATTGTGCTATTATCATACCCAAAAGCACTTGGTAAATTAGCGATGGTTGTGGTTAATGGACTACCTACAGCCCCTGTTATATCTATATCATCAGTTAAACTGCTCATAGATAAATTATTACTAAAAGGGTGTGCTAAAAATCTAAAAGCTCTTCTTGCTGGTATAAATCTTTGTACTGTTACATTACCATTAATAATACCACTGCCTGCAGCAACACTTGCCGTACGAGCAGCAATTGATGATAATGTTAAATTGTTATTTGTTGTGAACGTTCCAGTTGTTGGTGTTAGAGTGCCATTTACAGTTAAAGCTCCATTTAAAACAACACCAGACGCATTGTTAATAATCAAATTATAAACACTATTTCCTGAAAAAGTATTAGCGTTGATGGTTTGTTGTGATGTGCCTCTATATTCAACAGTACCGCCATTACTGTTAAAGCTTGTAACACTCAGTGTTCCATTGTTTACAATATTTCCAGATAATACCAATCTTCCGTATCTACTAAAATCACTATTATTTGTTATGGATAATGTTGCCCCACTATTTATGGTAATGCTTCTAGCAAAACTTTCCCATAATGTATTGTTATTGCCATTTACTTGAGGGAAACGATTGCTAGCCCCTGAAACATTGGGTATTACTACATCATCATTTATTGTAGGAACGGTATTACCTGTCCAGTTAGCAGCAGTGTTATAAGTAACAGAACTTGCACCCGTCCAAGTATTTACTTCTCTTGTCACAATAATGGTGTATAGTTTTGTGCTTAAATCTTCGGCAGTTACCAAAACGTTTATAGTATTGTTACCTACATTTAAGGCTAAATTTCCTGAAGCTATTCCACTATTAATTGTAGTATAGTTGCCAGCGTTAATTCTTACTTGAATACTTGCATTAGCATTACTTTTTGTAGGTGTTATAGTTATTTGAGAAACATTGTTCAAGTATGTGATTGTATATGCTGTTGTATTGCTTGCAAATAATGGGGATAATGTACCTTGACTTAGTATAAGGTCAGTTAAGTTTGCATCGCTTGATAGTGGAGAAACTGTAACCGTTTCTGAAAAACCACCTTGATTTGAAACAGATGTTTTATTAGCACGTACTCTATAATAGTAAGTTGTATTTGGAGTTAATCCTGTGATGTTTTGTGAAGTGCTATTTATGCTTGCAGCTTCGTATCCAGAAATAAAAGAAGAAAAATTAGCACTTGTAGAAACATCTAATAAATAACTATTTACAGATTGTAAAGTAGCTATTGAAGGGGGAACCCAATTAGCAGTAAAACTAGTAGTAGATTTATTGCTTTCATTTTTGGCAATTGGAATAGTCATTGCATAACTTTCTACCCAATTACTTGTACTTCCCGTTAATGCCATGTTTACAATTGAACCATTATTGTTGTTGTTTGATTGTCCAGTTAAAGTTATTAATCCTGTATTAGTACCTCCAGCAATACCATAATCAAAATTATAATACTGTACTAAGTTGTTTAATGTTGGACTAATTATGCCAAACATGTTGTTTTTTATTTCTGATTCTTGTCTATCAATATTCCAAATGCGAACCTCGTCAATTGAACCAGTAAAATACTTTGGGCTACTTTGGAAACTATGCACACCTATTCTTAAAGTTTCAGTATTAGCAGCTGTATTAATAGCTGTACCTGTAAGGCTTGTAGCTACTCCATTTACAT
>JBMLQZ010000101.1:2081-14264 GCA_049241285.1 Chitinophagaceae bacterium
GCCTTGTTTTACAGCGGCTATATGATACCATTTACCCGCTTCTAAAATTCCATTTGCTGTTTCCAATCCATCAAATGTTAGCCCTGTAAATGGAGACGTATTTGATAAACCTAAATAATAGCCTAACGAACCATTTGTGTGTGATTTGCTTATTATACCAGCGGTATTAGTAAAACTTGTTGGTCTTATCCAAGCTTCAAGTGTATAGTTTGTTGTTAGATCTAAAGCGTTTGCATCAGTTATGTTTACATAGTCATTGGTACCATCAAAATTCAAAGCATTACCGGGTGCAGTAAGAATTGTTGCGGTATCCTCTGCGAAATACCCTTTTACTGCAAAATCATTTGTTGTATTTCCTGTTCCATCTCCAATTGCAAATGAATTTGTGGTAGTTGCTCCAAATGGAATGATTCTAAATGTTACACTACTAGTTGATGGTACATTTTGTAGTGCAGCAATACTTGATAAATCAATAGGATTTAGCTTGTCTGTTCTTAAAGCCGTTACAGTTGCTATAGATCTTGAAGCAATATTTACAAACGATTCATTATTTATTTGGTATTGAAATTGGAATTGATTCGGTCCGTTTGTATTTACCCTAATATAAACTGTATCTATTAAGCTATAATTAACTGTTTTGCCTGAGGTTGCTTGCAACTTAAAGCTCATGATTTTATTTTCTGTGATACCAACTGCTGCCGTAGAGTTAGACCATGATAAACCACCCCAAAATCCAGCTAATGAAAAAGGTCCGGTATTGCCGCTTCCTGCTGTTAAAGATTGAGGAGCAGTAATTCTTGCATCTAAAGTTGTTGGTGCAAGTGGCGTTGCAATAGCATTACTAGTTGAAGTGGTTATATCTGCTGTACTAAAACCTGCCAATACATTTTCTGGAAAAGCAGGTCTTGTATCTATAATATTTTGTGGAATAGCAACAACTGAACTATACGAATTGTACATTGTACCCATTGGTGTTAAGTTGCCATTGGCATCTAAAATCGGAAAATGGTCTTCAAAAAATGGGGCATAGCGTTCAATTCTTGGGTCGCTATCTAACCAAGGTAAAGCCAGCTCAAAAAATGCTTGGTTTACGGCGGCACTTCTATTTACATTGGCATTAAATTCGGTTACCCAAATTGGCTTTTTGTATAAATTCCATACAGCATCAATGTAAGCTTTAAACCTGTTTAAAACTTGTGTTGCTGTAGGGTTTGCATTATTTGTGCTGCTCCAATTTCCCCAATCGTACCAATGTACACATACAAAATCTATTTGTAGTTTTTGTTTATATGCTTCTGTGGCAAAACTATCTACCCATGTTCTATAAGCCTCTTCTGTACCAACTGGCGAACCCATTCTCATGCCTGCCCTTAGCATGTTTTTATATACTGGCAATGCACTAGCAACGGTCATGTTTGCTTGTGTTGAATGATTGGGTTCATTAAAAGCCAAATAATGGGTTAAGCTATCTCTATTGATAACAGAGTCAATTCTTATTTGCGAACCTAAACCCCCATTCCATGCCATAGGTACAAATTCTCTTGTAGGTGTAGATGAGTCTCTCATACCCCAATCATAATACCATGTAACATTAGCAGCAACTTCTTCTACTTCACTTTGCGTGCCTGCTCCTTTTTTTTTTACAGGAACTGTAGGTAACTTTAGCACTCTAATAAACGAAATTTTGTTTTGTAATACCATTGAAAGGTTTACATTAATATCACTTTGTGTAGCCATATAGGTAAAACGTTCCCCTGTTCCATCTTCATTCTCAGCGAAGGTTGCCATGTAACCTAGACTTAATTGAATAGATTTAATGCTATTATTTAATCCATTAGGAATATTATTTCCTGTATAAATTGTTCTATTAAAACAAGTTGCTGAGCCCCCTTGAAAATTATAAGAAGAATATATAGTTAGTTGGCCATTACAAATTTGCCACAACAAAATGGCTAGAAGTGATAAGTATCTTTTTTTCATATTGCTAAGCTTATAGAGACTAGTAGTTGTGATGAAATGAGAGGTATGATTTTTATAAAAAGCCTAATTAATATTTTTCTTTTTTACAATTGCATACACGAACAAACAAACAGCATAAAACAAAATTGTTTAGAAGATTATTTGAATGATTCTTGCCTAGAAAAGTGGCATCATTCAAAAACAATTTTGGGTTCAATTTTCATTTAAAATCAAAAATTCAATAAAAATGTTATTTCACTGCTCTAATATTAACAATCGTTTTTTAAAGTGGTAACATTTGTATTTGTTATAGCAAATACAATGTGTATAGGTTTTACATCTTCAAATTAGTATACAATTTTAGTTGCTAATCACCTAGTTTGATTCTAGAAAATGTAATTGTATTTTAAACTAAAAAGCCGTGTTGGTTAAACACAGCTTCTTAGATAAATGTATAGACTAATGTGCTTTTTTTGCTTCTTCAATTATTCTTTTACGTGCAGCAACGTATTCTTTGTATTTATCTCCAAATAAGTTTTGAACTTTCCAATCTTTCTTTTCGTTAGCTTTTGTTAACTTTTCTTTTCTTTGATCTGGAGTAAGTGTTGCGTCTGCTTTTACTTCGTCTTGTGTTTTAAACAATTCTTCAAAAATTGCTTTCAACTTTGTGGTTTGTTTTTCATCTAACCCAACTTCTTTGGCTGCTGCAGCCATTTGTTCTAAACTAGTTGCTCTTTGTGCTTTTACTTCTTCGGCTGTTTGTGCAAAATTTGTAGTACAAATAGTAAATACTAATGCAATCGAAAGGAATACTTTTTTCATATTTTTTTGTTTTGTCAAAACTAATAATTTTATTAGTTAATCGTTTGAAATATAGATTTTGTTTATAAAATATTCAAGATTCTAACTTTTCTTATTAACTTTTCTATCGAAAAAACTTAAATCCCAATTGTTCCTCCAATAAATTTTGGGTTTGCCATTTTCAAATACTATTGGTAACCATATGTATAAACCTTCAATTGGTGTTTCTGGCTTCCAAATATCAAACATGGCAATAAAAGCATTCTTCTTTCCAGGAACTTTTAAAATATAAGAAATTTGACCACCAAAAGTAGTATCAGCTCCAATGCCGTTATGTGGGTTTCTGCCAACACATGGGTTGCCTAAGTCTGTAAATTCTCCTGTTAAAGAGTCTGCCATAAACGATCTGGCCTTGTTAGGCTTCCAACTACTAGAACCAGATCCTAGCAGAAAATATTTTTTGTTGTAATAAATAACCGTTGGTGCTTCAGTATGTTTTTCAATTCCTTTTGTAGGAACGTATTGACCATCTGGAAGTACTCTATTTTTATTCAATTTGCCTATTACAAAAGTTTTATCTGGTTTTCTTACAGTTAAGTGAAAAATGGTTCTATCTACATTTTCATACATAGCAAAATCACCAGAACCGAATTCTGAGCTTGCACCTAAAAATTTGCTATGATATACAAATGGTCCAATTGGAGATTTACTTGTAGCAACACCTATGTATCCTCTCAAATAGCCTGTTCCTTTAGGATAATATTTAAAGTATGCAATAAATAATTGTTGCTTGCTATCGTATATTACTTTCGGACGTTCAAGAATGCAACCATAAGCTAAGTCAACAGCAGTATCTTTATAAATAACAGATAATACAATTCCCTCATCTTTCCAATTCATTAAATCATTTGAAGAATAACAATGTATGCCACCATCTGCCATTTGGGCTTCTGATTTACCGGCAATTTTATGTTCACCATACCAATAGTATTTATTTTTATGAAAGAGTACATTTCCACCATGTGCATTGATGTGTACACCATTATTATCAAGCCATTTAATTCCTGGTGTAAAAGAAGTAATTTTTTGTGCTTCGGTAAAGCTTAAAAGCATTAGTAATGTAAAACAAGTTAACAGTATTCTTTTCATATGTAAAATTGATTAATTGAATATTGAAAGATTCCATGTGTCAAACCATTTTAATATGGGTTGTCCATTTTCAAATTGTACAGGTAGCCAAACATATCCACCATCAATAGCATTTTTAGGTGTCCATCTGTCTCCCATAAAAATGAATGCATTTTTTTTGCCTTGAATAGGTAACACATGTGTGCTTTGTGACCAAAATGTTGTTTTGTTTTGCTCTGGTGTTCCTCTGCTTGGATCACCCAATTCTTGCCATGGACCCATTGGATGATTGGCTACTGAAAGCCTTGCAGGATTTGGATTCCAGCCAGTTGTTCCTGAACTAAACATGTAATATTTATTGTTTAGTTTAAAAAGAGCAGGAGCTTCATTTGTTTTTGCTGGTAATGCCCTAGTATATTTTCCTGTAAAACTTTGGTAGTCATCTGTTAATTCTGCAATGTGTAAAGTTTGGTTTGACTCTGAAGAATGTATATGATAGGCTTTGCCATCATCATCAACAAACAAAGTCATATCTCTGGCCATTTGCCCTTTTTTGAAATCTCTTCTTACATAATATCCATTTACAATTGCTTGAAACCCTTCAGGTGTTTTGTTGTTGATATTTTTTGTAGTAGTATCAACACTTTGAGGCAACTTATTTGAATCTGGAAAATTGGTTGGCCAGTAACCTGCATTTGGATTAACACTTTTAATGTAAGTATATGGGCCTGTAATATTTTTACTAGTTGCTAAACCTGTTAATGCAGCTTTATAACCTTGCCCTTTTAATTCATGGTGAAACCACATAACAAAGGTTTTAGTAAGTGCATTATAAATTACTTTTGGTCGTTCTACAATACAGCCTTTCACAAATAAACTAGTGGTGCCGTCATGCATGGCTAAAGCAATTCCTTCATCTTTCCAATTGTATAAATCTTTCGATGCATAAACATGTACACCAACATTAGAGTTGTTGCCATCTTCTCCTGCTGTTTTGTGTTCGCCAAACCAATAATAGATTTTGTTGTGTAATAAAATTCCACCACCATGAGCATTAATGTGTACTCCTTTATTGTCTAGCCATAATTTGCCAGGTGTAAAAGATGTTGCATTTTGTGCATACACTTTAAAAGTAATAAATGATAAAACCGCAAGCAAACGTAATTGAAGCATACAAAAGATTTATTTAGTGGTTACAGAATATTCACTAGTCCAATCACTAGCAAAACCCCATTGTAACATTCTTCTCATTCGTACAAAATAAGTTGCCTTGCTTTTTAAATTAGGAATTTCAATGCCACCAGGGTTTCCCAAGATAATTCTTTTATAGTATTGACCTGCTTTTTCACCATATTCAACTTCATATTTATAATCTAACGGATCGGTTGAAAATGAAATGAAGAAAGCTTTTTGCTTTGGAATAACAGCCCAAACAATTGGAGGTAACTCTGTAGAAATTAATTGAATGCTTTGTGTTGAACTAACACTTGAGCCAACATTATTTTGAGCAACTAATTGTATTTGGTAAGTGCTATCTACATGTAAATTTTCTATATCTAAATAATGGTTTAATATAGCTGTGTCAGATGTTTTTGTGAAAGCTTTTGTGCCATATTTTACATAGTATTTTGTGTTGGGTTCTCTTTTGTTGAAAACAACTCTGAAGCTATTTAAATCTTTGTGAATTGCAGAAATAATAGGCTCTGCAGGCTTTTGAAGATTGATGCTACTATCGTATCTATTATAACCAAGTCTGTCAATAATAGAATACGAAATTGAATTCACCGAATTACTTGTATTTACTTGTATACTTAGTTTAATTGCATCATTTCCTGGAGTTTGTTGAGGAATGCTTTGCACTTTGCTAAAAAGTATTTTTGACTCAGCATCTTTCGCTTCAATTTTTAGTTGATAGTCTTTGATGGTATAAGCAGGAAAGCTTTGAAAATTTCTGCTTTGTAAATCAAATGAAACAGTTGCCAAATTATTGTTTAATGAAAACGAAGTATTTTTAATAGTAAATGGTTGATATTCTTTTTTTAACGGATAAAATGATTTTTTTGGTTGCATAACACTATTTACAATTCCCCAAGCTCTGTTTTCAGAAGGTGCAGTATTCCATGTGCTTTTAATGTTCCAATAGTTACTCCTATAGTCGTTTAAAGTCCATAACGATGCGCCCACTACATAGGGTTTGTTTCTCATAGCTGTCATCATTTTATCTAATGGAATAGTAGATTTATCAAGGTTTTCATCATTTAAATCGGCACCAAACTCTGAAAAGAAAATTAATTTTGAAGGAAAGTTTTTGTGTACCATTTCTGCTGCTTTACCCCAATTGCCATAACTATTCATCATAATAATATCACACAATTCTGCAGGATCGTTGGGTTGATTGGTTGCAGTATTACTTGCATAAGATGCCAATCGATTTGGGTCGAGTTGTTTGGCTAAAGCAATAGCTTGTTTTACATATTCATATACTAAAGGATTGTTTTTGAACGAGCCAATTTCATTGCCTACGCTCCATCCAATTACACTTGGATGATTGTATTGTTGTTTTACTAATTTTTTCAACCATAATTTTGGTAATGGATGAGCAGGGTCTACCAATGTATCTTTCCCCCATAGTGATACTTCTTCAAATATCATCATGCCTTTAGCATCTAAATAATCTAAGTACGATTTGGGTAAAGCAAAATGGCTTAATCTAGCCATGTTGGCTCCACATTCTTTCATTAAATCTACCATTTGTTTAAAACGCTCTAAGGGCATGGCATTGCCATACACTCTGTCTTCTGGAATAATATTAAATCCAACAGTTTTAATTTCTTCTCCATTTAATTTCAGCTTAAAGCCATCTACTTCAATTTTTCTTATGCCAAACTGTTCTTTAAAACTATGTACGGCTTTGCCGTTTTGGTACAAGGTAATTAAAGCTTCATATAACAATGGTTGTTCAAAATGCCAGAGATTCACTTGATCTTTTGTAAGCTGTAATTTAGTAGTAGCAATTGTTTCCGTTGTTTGTGAAGTATTGATGGATTGTTTACTGCTATTGATTAATTTCTTTCCTTGATACAAAATGGATACATCAAAACTGTAAGTAGAAGTTTTATTCAGTCCAGCAAATTCTGTATACATATCTATACTTGCCGTTCCATTCTGTAAATTAGGAATAGCATTTATGGCAGTATATTGAATGTAAGAAGGTTGGTTTATTGCTAGCCAAACTGGTTGTCTAATGCCACCCCAATTCCATGTTGCACCAAGTTTAACCCCGTTGTTTACTTTTAAAACTAGTGTATTTGCTGCACCAAATTGTAGGTACTTGTTTATGTTGAATTGAAAAGCTAAATAGCCTAAATTATTATCGCCAATTTTATTACCATTTAACCAAACTTCGGCGTAATTGTATACTGATTCAAATATTAAACGAATTTGTTTTGTACTTGCTTCTTTAGATAAAGTGAAAGTTGTTTTATACCAAGCATCTCCTGTGTAATGGGCGTATTCATTATGCGTATCCCAACTACCTGGTACTTGCATATTATCCCAATGATCTGTTTTTGTAGTGGGTAAAAACCATTGTTCTTCCATTCCTTTTTTGTAGATATCGGTTTTGAATTTCCAATCTCCATTTAATGAAATAGAGTCTGTAAAAACAGCTTGAGCCGAAGTTTTTTCTTCTTCTAATAAAATCAAGAAAAACAGAATTAGTATTAATTTGACAAGTTTAGATAACATAATTGTCAGTAGCTTTAAATAGTGTATACAGTAAAGTCTAGAATTATTTAATATAGTTTTTGAAATTGGCAAGCATAGTATTTTAATTGAATCGTTAAAAAAAATCAATTAGAGCGTAATGCTGATTATTTGGAAAGATACTTCAGGTGTAAGGTTGTACAATTTTGTAATTCTTAAATTTTTTATGGGAACATTCCCATTTTGTGGGAATGTTCCCATAAATTGGGAAATAAATAGTGAACTAAATAATGAAAGTGTTATTTAGTGAATGCTTTTATATTACTTGTTGCTGCATCAATCAATTATTTATTTAGCGTGTATATATGAAACTACATCAGATAACCATAAAAGATATTGCTAAAGAGCTGCATCTTTCTAAATCAACCGTTTCTAGGGTTTTAACTGGTCATCCAAAAGTAAAAGAAGCAACGAGGAAGTTGGTATTAGATTTTGCTGCTAAAGTAGAGTATCAAAAAAATTCATTTGCTATTAATTTGGTTACTAAAAAAAGTAATTTAATTGGTATAATGGTGCCAGAATTTATGAGCACTTATTTTCCTAAAGTTATTATTGGTGCTCAAAATAAAATTAGTAGTGAGGGATATAATTTGCTGATAACACAATCGAACGAAAGTTATGAAACAGAGGTTTCTAATGCAAAGGTTTTAATGGCAAATCAGGTAGATGGGGTATTGGTTTCTGTAACAAAAGAAACTAGAAATTTTGAACATTTAATGGCCTTTAAAAGAAAGGGAATACCCATTGTTTTTTTTAATAGAATTTGTGAAGAAATGGATGTGCCAAAGGTTGTGGTTGATGATTATGATGGAGCATTTAAAGCGGTTGAACATTTAATTCAAATTGGCAAAAAACGAATTGCTCATTTAGCAGGACCAGAAAACTTATCAATCAGTAGAAGAAGATTAAATGGTTATTATGCAGCCTTAAGAAAATACAAAATACCGATAGATGAAGAATTGATTATTTCGTATGATTTAACTATGGAAAAAGTGAAAATTTATGTGAATCATTTACTGAGTCTTCCAAATCCACCAGACGCATTATTTGCCATTAATGACCCAACTGCTATTGAAGCAATGAAAGTAATTAAAAAAAGAGGATTACAAATTCCTAAAGATATTGCAGTAGTTGGATTTAGTAATGATCAATTATCTGAACTTATTGAAACACCTTTAACAACTGTTGCACAGCCTATTCAATTAATTGGTGAAACGGCAGCAGAGATGTTACTACACTTAATTAAGACCGACATTACTGAATGGAAACCCATTACCAAAACAATGATAACAGAGTTAATTATTCGGCAGTCTACTGTTGGTTAATTATGCAAAGCATTGTCTTCTTTTTTTGAAGAAATTAGGAAAATGATTCTGTCATTTTCTCTACAAGTTCTGGCGATAAATCATCAAAAACCAATGTGTGAGAAGTAACAGCTAAAGCACCACAAACAGCCCCATATTGTAAACATTTTTGTAGTGAATATTTTTGCAAATAAGCATAAAGAAATCCAGAAAAAAAACTATCACCAGCACCATTGCTATCAACAATTTTTATGTTGTTTAAAATGGGCTGTTCAAACCATTCTCCTTGTTTTGTAAGTAAACTAGCTCCATTTTTTCCATGTGTACAAATAACTAACTCTTTGCCATCACGTATTAATTTTTTCATAACGGTTTGATAGTTGGGTAAGTTGTCAGAGCTTAAATGAATATATTGTGCTGCATCAATAAAATCGTTATGATAAGTACTCTTTCCATCATAATCATGAAGGTCAGTCCAAATAGGTTTATCCTGTTTTTTTATTAAAGGAATTAAATGCCTACAGTAACCAATGATGTTTAATACAATTATTGAAGCTTGTTGTAGTAGTAGTTCAATTGCTATGGTATTATGATTGATTATTTCAGAAGATTGTGTTATGAACATCGAAATTCTACCACCTTCTGCATCCATTAAATTAATATGACGCTCAGTACCTGCAGCATCTGTATCGAAAATAGTTTGCACGCCCTGTTCTTGTAAAAATGTTCTAATTTTTTCTCCATAAATATCATTTCCTACAACAGAATACAAAGTGTTTGATAAGCCGAGTTTATTTAGTGCAAGGGCTTTGCCACTACCTGTAGAACCTACACCTTCATTAAATTCAGCTTGATGAATGGTTTGTGGAATTGGTTTGGGCAATTCAGGTAAATAAACAATATGATCGAATGTGGTTCCTCCTATAATGGCAATATGATGTTGTTGCATACAAATACAATTCTACTGTTCAAATAAAAGAAGTTTTGATGATTTTATTTGAAAAAAGTATGATAGATGGAAACGAAAATTACTTGCCGATACAGAATTTAGAGAAAATAAAATCTAACTGATCTTCATTGGTAATTTCACCTGTAATTAAGCCAAGATAATGTAAACATTGTCGAATATCTAGTGCTAAAAAATCGCCAGAAATTTTATTTTCTACTCCTATAGCAACATCTGATAAAGCTGATGCAAGCTTTTGTAATGCATCGTAATGGCGAGCATTGGTTACAATGGTTGATTCTGTATGAATAGAACCTCCAACAGCTATATCTACAAGCGATGATTTTAAATTACTTAATTGTGTATTTGTTTTTGCTGAAATGAATATTGGATTTAATGATGCTAAACTTGCTAATTCAGCATGTTTCATCTCATCAATTTTATTTCCAACCAATAAATATTTAATCTGTTCTTTTTGAAATTCTTGTACAATCTTTTCTAATTCATCAATAGAAGTTTTGGTTACATCAAACAAGTAAATAACCAAATCTGCTAAACGCATTTTTTCTAAACTTTTTTCAACCCCAATACTTTCAATTACATCATTTGTATGGGTTCTTAAGCCAGCAGTATCAATTAATCTGAAAAGAATGCCATCAATATTTAATATTTCTTCAATGGTATCTCTTGTTGTTCCAGCAATGTCACTAACAATTGCTCTGTTTTCATTTAATAAGGCGTTTAGTAAAGTAGATTTACCAGCATTTGGTTTTCCTATAATTGCTACTTGAACTCCATTTTTAATAACATTTCCTAATTTAAAACTTTGCAATAATTGCTCTGTACTATTACTTAATTCATTTATTAAAGTAAGCAGTTGTGTTCTATCTGCAAACTCTACATCTTCTTGTGCAAAGTCTAATTCTAACTCAATCATAGCAGAAAACCGAATGAGTTGCTCTCTTAAATTTTGTAGAGTATTAGAAAAGCCCCCTCTTACGTTTTTTATTGCTGTATTTCTACTTGCTTCTGTATTGCTAGCAATTAAATCTGCCACAGCTTCAGCTTGTGTTAAATCGAGTTTTCCATTTAAAAATGCTCTTTGTGTAAACTCTCCAGGCTTGGCAATTCTACAACCTTTACTAACTAAAGTGGTGATAATTTTTTCTTGAATAAAAGGAGAACCATGGCAGCTAATTTCTATCACATCTTCTCCTGTATACGACTTTGGATTTTTAAATAAAGCAATTACTACTTCATCTAATATTTCAGTATCGTTTTTTAATAAACCTACATGTAGAGTATGAGAAGCTTGTTTAGTTAAGTCTTTTGAACTGAATAAATCATTAACAATTGTAATTGCTTTACTTCCACTTACTCTTATTACACCAATTGCTCCAATACCTTGTGGGGTTGCTAAAGCCACAATTGTATCATCCCATCCACTTAGTTTTCCGAGCATAATCATTCATTAAATGTGAAAGAAGCAATAATATATTTATTGCGAAATTTGATCGCTACCAAAGTAGCTGTGTAATACTTTTGGTAAACGTATATGTGTTTCTGTTTGATTATTTTCTAATAAGCTAGCCATAATTCTTGGCAAAGCCAAAGAACTACCATTAAGTGTATGTACTAGTTGCGTTTTTCCAGAGGCATCTTTATACCTACATTTTAAACGGTTAGCTTGAAAAGATTCAAAATTACTTACACTACTTACTTCAAGCCACTTTTGTTGTGCTGCACTATACACTTCAAAATCGTATGTTATGGCACTTGCAAAGCCCATATCTCCACCACACAATCTTAATATTCTGTAAGGTAGTTCTAGTGATTGTAATAACTTTTCTACATGCAATACCATTTCATCTAAAACAGTAAAACTTTTTTCTGGCTGTGTAATTTGAATAATTTCTACTTTTTCAAATTGATGTACTCTGTTTAATCCTCTTACATCTTTTCCATAACTACCAGCTTCTCTTCTAAAACAAGGACTATAAGCTGTCATTTTTATTGGTAACTCATCTTCCTTTACAATTACATCTCTATACACATTGGTAACAGGCACTTCTGCAGTTGGTATAAGATATAATTTATCTTCTGTTACATGATACATTTGTCCTTCTTTATCTGGTAATTGACCAGTGCCATAAGCACTAGCTTCATTAACCATAAATGGAGGTAAATATTCTGTATATCCAGCAGCAGTATTAAAGTCTAAAAAATATTGTACCAATGCTCTTTGAAGTTTTGCCCCTTTTCCAATAAAAACAGGAAACC
>JBMLQZ010000102.1:0-8111 GCA_049241285.1 Chitinophagaceae bacterium
TATGCCTTGGCCAACTTATCCAATGGTGTTAAAAACAACTTCATCGCATGAAGAAGGTGCTGATAGACATTGGGCTGTTGCAACAAAAGAATTTATTGGCGATGGAAATGGCAACTTAAAAGCCCTAAAAATTGTTGACTTAGAATGGAAAATTACAGCCGATGGAAGACCAGCACAATTTGTAGAAATTGCAGGTAGTGAAAGAGAAATTCCTTGTGAGCTTGCTTTACTGGCAATGGGCTTTTTGCATCCGCAAAAAGAAGGTTTATTAAACCAACTTGAAATTGAATTAGATGAACGTGGCAATGTAAAAGCTGCTGAAAAAAGCTATCAAACCAATATTGCTAAAATATTTGCTGCTGGAGATATGAGACGTGGTCAAAGCTTGGTAGTTTGGGCAATTAGTGAAGGTAGAGAATGTGCTAGAAAAGTAGATGAATTCTTAATGGGGCATTCTATTTTAGAAACTAAAGACAACAGTATTTTTCAAGCCATGATTTAATTGAAAAATTTGAGTAAATTAAAAAGCCATCAAGATATTTGGTGGCTTTTTTATTTCACAAGTAATCATTACTTACGTTAAAAAATGGTATTAGTTCAATCAAAATATACAAATTCGTTTTATTATATTACAATTTCACTTTCATAGTTTTTAACGTTTGTTTCAATAAACTCATTAGATTACTAAAATTTTGTTTCATAAAAAATTGATTAATTTGCATCATGCGTTTTTTATTTTTAATACTTAGTTTTTTTGTATTGCAACAAACTCAGGCTCAATGCAAAAGTTATCGCTTAAATGCTCAAGGCGATACGTTAAACTGTATTGATAAAAATGGAAAGAAACAAGGTAAATGGGTTATAAGAGTAGAAAGTTTAAGAGGCGAGCCTGGATTTGAAGAAGAAGGTGTATTTAAAAATGATGGAAAAGAAGGAATTTGGCGTGTATACAATTTAATGGGCGATTTGGTAGCCATTGAAAGCTACAAATGGGGTTACAAAGATGGTACAAGTCAATATTTTACTTTGGCAGGTTTGGAACATGAAGAAAGCTGGAAAGCCGTAAATCCTGAAAAACCTTATGACACTATTGATGTGCCAGATGTTTATGACCATTATAAAATTGAAAGAAAGCTAGTAAAAATTGAAGGAACTACTGTAAAACATGGCATTTGGAAATATTATAGACCAGGTTCTTTATCGCTATTAAAAACAGAAACATATTTCTTAGATAAACTACAAATTCCTAGAATTGACCCGACCATTGCAAATACAAATGCTATGAACGATGAGGGTAAAAAAGAAACCGTTGAAAAACAGAAACCCAAAGAAGTTCAAGAATTTGAGAAAAAAACAAGTGGAAAAAAAGCCGTTAAAGTACGAGACGGTAGAGTTGGATTTTAATAATCACAATTAGGCAACCTTCATACAAACAACTTCGTATTACTAGTATTGATTAGCTTTATAGTTGTAAAACTATATTTATTGACTTTGGTACAACCCTCAAATGAAATATTAACTATAATAGACGGTTGCTGTAAAAATAACAGAGCAACCCAGAAAGTCATGTATGAATATTTACATGGCTTTGCAGCATCTATTTGTTATAGGTATGTAAGCAACCCGTTAGATGTTGATGGGCTCATTAATGAATCGTTTTTAAAGCTATTTAAAAACATTCATTTATTTAAAGTTGCAGATACCGCTAATACCGATGTTGCTTTAAAAGGATGGTTTAAAAGAATCATTATTAATACATGTATTGACTTTTTAAGAAAACAAAAATCATTAGGCAATACCACTGAAATTACACAAAATGAGCAAGATTTTTTGATTGATGAAGATGAAACTGGCTTAGACAAATTACAGTATAAAGAAATTATTGAAGCTATAAAACAATTATCTCCTGTATATAGAACAGTTTTTAACCTTTTTGTAATTGAAGGCTTAACACATGAGGAAATTGCAACTGAATTAAATATTAGTGTTGGCGCTTCAAAATCAAACTTAAGTAAGGCTAGAACTAATTTAAGAAAAATATTATTGGCACAAAGCACAGAAATGAAATATGCATAATCTCGACAACGATAAGGCTATTGATAAGCTGAGCAAAAATGCGGCTGAGCAATATATTGCACCCATTTCTCAAGATTGGAATAGTATGTTGCAAATACTAGATAAAGAGTTACCTGAAGAAAAGAAAAAAAGACGTTTCTTCTTTTGGTGGTTTTTCTTTGGTGGCTTGTTGCTTGTTGCAGCAATTTATAGCTGGCAAAAACAGAGCACAACTGAACCATCTATTCATAACCCAATAGTAAATGAAGCTTCAAAAAACAGTGATAAAACACAACAAAATTCAACCATAAATATTCATAAAACCAAAGAAGCCAACACAGCAACTTATCAAAAAAATGAGGTAGAACAAAAAAATAAAGATGTAAATAAATCAACTACCTATTCAAAAAGTATTGAAAAGAAAAGCAACATTTCAAACTCAATTAAGCAACAAGAAAATATAATTACATCACAAGAATCTATTTCAATAAATACTGGTTCAAAAAGCCTTTTTAATGATCAAAATATCGCAAAAAAAAGGCTCAAAAATTCAACAAAAAACAAAGCTATTTTATTCAATAATCAAGTTTATGCTACTTCAATTAGTAACAATAAAACAATTAAAAGTAGCATAGAAAAAAACAATTTAATCAATGTTGATACAGTAATAAAATCATCAAAAATTACTAGTGATGTGCATGAAAATTCATCCAGCAATACTGTATCTATTGTTCCTACAATCATCAACGATAGTATGAATTATGTTGTTCATATCTCTACCTCAAAAACTAGTGATTTAGATAGCAATAACAATAAAGCTATAGCAACAGATTCTAGCCAACTTCTTACCAAAAAAGAAGATAAAACTGCATTATCAAAATGGAGTGTTGAAGGATTATTCTCTACAGATATTAGCACTGTAAAATTAAAATACATTCGTAATCTTAGTTTTGGTGGAGGTATGATGATAGGCTATCACATAAACCCAAAAATTAGTATTCATACCGGTGCCATTTTTACGCAAAAAAATTACAAGAGTGCAGGTAGTGATTTCAAAGCACCAAAAGATTCTTGGATTAGCAGTATTCAATTAGAAGATGTTACAGGTTATTGTCAAATGTGGGATTTTCCAATTTTAGTAAGATACAACCTTACAAATTCATCTACAAAAAATTGGTTTGTTAGTACCGGTTTTTCAAACTATCTCATGCAAAAAGAACGTTACGATTATTTTTATTATAACAATATTGGTGTAGCTTATACTAGAACTGGAGAATACGCCAATAGTACTTTTCAGCCATTTAGCATTGTGCACATTTCATCGGGTTTTCAAACTAAATTATATAATTCTTTCTTTCTTAAAATAGAACCTTATGCAAAACTTCCTATTAAAGGTGTGGGCTTTGGCAACATTGCCCTAAGTAGTTTTGGAGTAAATTTTTCAGTACAATATAGGCAACTATCTAAGAAAAAATAACGTACATGTTGTATCACTAATCATAAAGAATATGTTATACAACAGAACAAAAATTTTCATCTTAACAGTTATTACATTGGCATTTGTATATGCTTGTAGCAAAGGCGATAGTAATACTTCTACTCCTACTGTTCCTACGAATTGTGCTTCAAAAAATATTGTAGTTACTGCAACCACAACTAATTCAAGTGTTTGTAATGCAACAGGTAGTATTGTGGTAAATGCAACTGGTAGTTCAGGTTTTACTTACAGTATTAATGGAGGTGCTTTTCAAAACTCAAATACATTTTCGAATGTGGCAGCTGGTAGCTATACTGTTATGGCTAAAGATGCTGAAGGATGTACCGCTTCTACTTCTGTAACAGTAGCAAGTGGTAATGCAGGCACTTTATTTAGTGCTGTTAAAACTTTAATACAAACCAATTGCTTAGGCTGTCATGGCAGTACAACTAGCTCTAGTGGTGGTATGTTTTTAGGAACAGATTGTGCCATAATAACGCATCAAGCAAGAATAAAAGCAAGAGTAGTTGATGGCACACCTTCATTTATGCCTCAAAGTGGAGCACTTCCTGCTTCTGAAAGAGCAAAAGTTACCAATTGGATAAATGCAGGGGGAAGATTTACTGACTAATTTTTTTGAAATACTATTTTACAAAGCCAAATGATTACTTTAATGAAGTATACATTTGGCTTTGTAGTTTTATATTTAATCTATGAATTGTTTATAACCATTTACCCAATTTCATTTATGAAAAATAAATATTTATGACCTTAGAACATGTAGCAATTTGGACAAATGAATTAGAAGTATTGAAAGATTTTTACGTGCAATTTTTCAATGGAAAATCGAATGAGAAATACATTAATCATAACAAACAATTTGAAAGTTATTTTATCAGTTTTGAAAGTGGAGCTAGGTTAGAAATTATGCATATGCCCAATATTCCAGATAATTTAAATGATACTATTCAAAAACAACATAAAGGAATCATTCATTTAGCATTTGGAGTAAATACCATTGATGAAGTGATATTGAAAGCGGAAGAATTAAGGAATGCTGGTTATCCTATATTAAGTGGCCCACGTTTAACCGGTGATGGATATTTTGAATTTGAAACACTTGATCCTGATAATAATCGCTTAGAAGTAACTACAAAAGCTTAATTGTGTACATATCAACAATCAACTACTGTGGTGTATTCAAAATGTAGTAAACAACTAAATTTAAGGAGCAAATTTCCTATCTAAAAAAAGATATTTTTGAAATATTCTACAAAGTGATACATTGTTAACCATGGAACAATCATTCGATTTTCAACAAGTATTTTTCAACTATTTAAATGAATTTGCTTTCGATGAAAGTAAGTTAAACTATCATTTAGTTGAACAACACAAAACAGCTTTACAAACCATTTCTGCTATTGGCAATTCTGGAACTGGAATATTTGATGTAGCTCAAAAAAAAGTACTTTTTTATTCATCTAACTTCGGTAAGTTACTTGGGTATCAACCTGATGATTATCAAAATATTGGACAAGAATTTTTTGCAGCAAAAATTCATCCTGAAGATGCGATTACCTGTAGTTTAAACGGAATTGCAATTTTAAAAGTCTTAAATAAATTCTCGGCAGAAGAAAAGCTGCAACACAAAATGGTTACTGAATACAGAATGTTAAATGCTCAAGGTAAATATGTACGATTAATTGAGCAATATCAAGTTTTAGAATTAGATGCTGATGGTAAAATTTGGTTGATGTTTAATATTGTTGACATTGCTCCAAATCAAGAAGAGCTAGATCAATGCAGAAGTAAATTATTGAATTTTAAAACCGGAGAAATAGTATTGTTAGATTTACCAACCAAAATGCAATTTGAGCTAACCAACAGAGAAATTGAAATATTACGCTTGGTAAAGCAAGGTTTTTTAAGCAAAGAAATTTCGTACAAATTATCCATTAGTGTAAATACGGTTAATACACATAGACAAAGATTCTTAGAGAAACTAGGTGCAAATAACTCAATAGAAGCGGTAACTTTTGCAACTAAATTTGGTTTGTTAAATTAACTATACTGATTTTTCAGTATTGTTTTCCAATACAGTAAAAAACAATTTTGCTTTATTCAATTATAAGCAAAGTATATGTTTAAATTTTTACTGTTTTTATTCTGTTTTTGGGGTCAAATTTTCGTTAGTGCACAAAAACCTACACAAACAATTAGAGGCGTTATTAGCAACCAAATAACTACTTTACCTATTTCTAATGCTACAGTAGTTATAAAAGACCTAAATATCAAAACTACATCAGATTCTTTAGGCAATTTTATTTTTAATCAAATTCCTGTTGGAAATTATTCATTGTTCATTTCTTGTATTGGCTTTGAAACGCTATTGGTTAAGGAGGTTTTTGTTATTTCGGCAAAAGAAACAAATCTTGCAATTACATTAAAAGAAAGCATTAATAATTTATCTGAAGTAACCGTTCGTTCATCAATCAATAAGCAACATACACTCAATAATACAGCGGTTGTTAGTGGTAAAATGTTAAGTGTAGAAGAAGCTAGAAGATTTGCTGGTGGGTTTGATGATCCTGCTCGTTTAGTGGCAACATTTGCAGGCATAGCAAGCAACATAGGCAACAATGGCATAAGTGTAAGAGGAAATAATCCACAATATTTACAATGGAAACTAGAGGGAATTGAAATTAGCAATCCCAATCATTTTGCAGATAATAGCACATTTGGTGGTGGTGTTTTATCGGCTTTAAGTAGCCATAATTTAGGAAATTCAGATTTTTTTTCTGGTGCATTTTCGGCAGAATATAGTAATGCTATTGGGGGAATTTTTGATATGAATATTCGAAAAGGAACTAGCACAAAAAAAGAAAGAACCGTTCAAATTGGATTAACAGGAATTGATTATGCAGAAGAAGGCCCTTTTAAAAAGGGTGGAAAAGCTACCTATATATATAATTATCGATACGCAACTTTAGGCTTACTAAGACCATTATTACCAGAAGATGGAGGAAAAGGTGTTCAATACCAAGATGTATCATTCAAACTACACTTTCCAGCAAAAAAAGGAGGTTCTATTACAATTTGGGGGATTGGATTAAACGATTTTACTGGCATTAATGCTAAAAAAGATACCTTAAAATGGGAAACGCTTTCTGACAGGCAAACACATACCATTCAAATGAATATGGGTACTTTAGGCTTACAACTACTTCAATTCATCAATAAAAAATCTATCTTAAAAACCAACGTAGCTGTTACAACAAATAAAAACAACTTTACAATAGATCAATTACAAAAAAATGAATCATTTATTTCAGAGAGTATTGTAAACAACACATATACCAACTTAATTGTATCAACAGCTTTACAAACAAGATTCGGCCAGAAGCATTTTCATAAAATAGGTATTTCTGCAACTCGCATGCACTATCAACTTCAATTAAAAAAATATAATAGCACCATAGTGAATGAAAATGGACAGCATTATTTGTGGAATGCTTATACAAATTCTACCATCCATTTCTCACAAAATTTTACTGCAAACATTGGCGTACAAAGTCAACTTTTTTCTTTAAGCAATCAACTTTCCATTGAACCAAGAATGGGTTTAAAATACCAATTTCAAAAGAATCAAATAATTAGTTTTGGATATGGATTACATAGCCGCTTAGAAAAATTACATACTTATTTTGCAAAAAATCCTTTACTAGGTAACAATGCTATTAATACAAAACTAGGCTTTACAAAAGCACATCATTTTGTTATTGCATACAATAGAAACCTTAATGAGCAGGTACATTTTAAAACAGAATTGTATTATCAATATTTATTCAATGTTCCAGTAATTGGTGATAGTTCGTTTTCAATGATTAATGTGATAAACGAATGGTTTATAAATCAACCTTTAATCAATAAAGGTAAAGGCAGAAATTTTGGAATAGAAATGAGTGTTGATAGATATTTATTAAATGGAGTGTATTATTCTACAAGTATTTCAATATACAATTCTACCTATAAAGGTGGTGACGGCATTTGGAGAAATACCCGTTTTAATAGAAACATTCTATGGAACATTTTAGGAGGAAAAGAATGGTCTTGGGGTAAAGAAAAAGCCAAAACATTTGGCTTAAACATTCGTTGCAGTTATCAAGGTGGTGATAGGCACTCTCCTATTCATTTACAAAGATCTATCCAAAAACAAGAGGTAGTGTTTGATGAAAGCAATGCATTTTCTAGGCAATTAAAAGCTTCGTTTACCACACATTTTACCTTATTGTATAGAATTCATAAAAAGAAGACTACAAAAGAGTTAGCATTAAAAGTATTAAATGCCGGTCAATATAAGGAGTTTTACAACTTTGAATATAATTATATAAATAAACAAGTTCAAGAACTAAGACAGGCTATTATTATTCCGAATATTAGTTATAAAATTGAATTTTAAATTTTATCGTTAAAAAAGTAGAAAAAATATTTGGCTATTATAATTCTTCCCCTATTTTTGCACTCCTAATTCAAACAAAGGGTAGCAAAAAGCGAATAGCTTAGCGTTAAAAAAGGGAGT
>JBMLQZ010000103.1:0-2355 GCA_049241285.1 Chitinophagaceae bacterium
TAATAATGGTAGAAATAGTAGGAGCATAAGTTGATGGACGACCAATTCCTAATTCTTCCATTTTTTTAACCAAAGAAGCCTCTGTATAACGAGCATTTGGTCGAGTAAACTTTTCGGTTGCTCTCATTTCTTTAAAAACCAATTGCTTTCCTACAGTTAATGGAGGAAGCATTCCTTCTGTATCTTCTTCATCTTCATCATCTCTTCCTTCTAAATAAACTTTTAAAAAACCATCAAATTTTAGTACTTCACCAGTTGCAGTAAGCTGCTCTTTATTAGTGCTAATATTAATTTTTGCGATTGTTTTTTCGAAAGCTGCGTCGCTCATTTGGCTAGCAATGGTTCTTTTCCAAATTAACTCATACAAGCGTTTTCCTTCTTCATCGGCAATAGTATGATTGCTCATATAAGTTGGTCGTATAGCTTCATGAGCCTCTTGTGCACTTTCGTTTTTATTTTTAAATTTTCTTGGTTGATGATATTGAGCACCGAATGCACTATTTATTTCTTTACTTATATCTGCCAATGCAGTATCACTTAAATTAAAGCTATCGGTACGCATGTAAGTTATTTTACCACTTTCGTATAACTTTTGAGCTATTAACATGGTTTTACTTACACTATACCCTAATTTTCTTGATGCTTCTTGTTGAAGAGTAGAAGTGGTAAATGGTGCAGCTGGTGTTCTTTTTGCTGGTTTTACTTCAATATCGGCAACAGTGTATGAAGCATTTATGCAGCTATTTAAAAACTGCTGTGCTTGTTGTAAAGTAGCCATTTTAGTAGGGCCTTCTGCTTTAAATGTAACATGCTTTTGGTGTATATCTACAGCTTCAAAAACAGCCTCGGTTTTATAACTACTTTCACTAATAAATTGATTGATTTCTCTTTCTCTATCTACAATTAATCTAACTGCAACACTTTGTACACGACCTGCACTTAAACTGGGCTGAACTTTTTTCCATAAAACGGGGCTTAATTCAAAACCTACTAATCTATCTAATACTCTTCTTGCTTGTTGAGCATTAACCAAATCCATGTTTATTAATCGTGGATTTGCAACAGCTTTTTTAATAGCTGGTGCAGTAATTTCATGAAAAACAATTCGTTTTGTAGATTTAGGATCTAATCCTAAAACCTCGGCTAAATGCCAGCTAATGCTTTCACCTTCTCTATCCTCATCCGATGCTAACCAAACCTCTTTCGATTTTTTTGCAAGACTTTTTAGTTCACTAACAACTTTTAATTTATCGTCAGGAACTTTATATCTAGGTAAATAATTGTTATTTAGGTCTATTCCCATATCATCTTTTTCAAGATCTCTGATATGTCCATAGCAACTACGCACTTCAAAGTCAGCACCTAAAATTTTCTCAATGGTTTTTGCCTTTGCAGGGCTCTCTACAATTAATAAGTTCTTACTCATTTGCTAGTTTATATTAATACAATACCCAAACGTTATTTCTACAAATTAAATTTTGTAACACATTTAACTCACATTTTGTTATAAATAATCCACTAATAATCATCTATTTTATGGGTTATTTTAAGCAAAATAGTAGCTTTTGACTTTTGCAATATTACTTCAAACCATTAAACAACAAAATATCTTAATAAAATGAGTTCTTTTTCTGGCGTAAATTTTTGGCACGGTGTTAGAATATGTTGTGCTATAAAATTATACACTATGAAAAAGTTATTTTGTTTAAGCTTATTTATTGCTATAGGATTGATTACATCAAATATATCTGCACAACCTAACTGGTCAAGGGGCAATAAACATGGGCTTCATAAACACCATTACCATCATGAGCCAGAGCGTATTGCCTATTATTATTATCCATCTGCAAATGTTTATTACAATCCAATAAACCGAAATTATTTTTATCCAAGAAATGGTGTTTGGGTATCTGTAAATGTATTACCGAGAAATATTTTTTTAAGAGATGATAGATATACAGTTTATGCAATGGATGATGAACCAGTTTGGAGATACAACAGAGATCATTGTAATAGATTTGGACATTCAAGTCCTGCACCTGTGGTTGTAGTAACACCATCACCAGCACCTAGAAGACCAGGTGTAAGTGTAGTAATTGGTGCCAATTTTTAAATATTGTTTTGGTTGTTTTGTTGTTAAGAGATCACTTATTGTTTAAGTGGTCTCTTTTTTTTATACTTATAAAAAATTTAAAATTGTTTGTTGACTATCATGTTCTCGGTAAATTTTACTATGCCCTAATCCTTTTGTAATATAAAACTCAACATGTGTATATTGCTTTCTTTGAATAGGAATAACATCAAAATATGGGCAAATTTTATCTTCTTTATCATGCAACCACAACACTTTGGCAT
>JBMLQZ010000104.1:0-6687 GCA_049241285.1 Chitinophagaceae bacterium
GCCAATATGTTTGCAGGTATATTTTTTAATGGCATGAAAAATTTTATTGTACTTTTTTTATTGGTTGTGGTAATAACCTGTATAGGTAATAGTTGTGCCAATATCATTCCTCCAGGTGGTGGGCCAAGAGATAGTTTACCTCCATTATTGGTAATGGCTACACCAAAAGATTCTGGCACCAATGTAACTACCAATAAAATTGTACTAATGTTTAATGAATATGTTGATGTGCAAAACGTACAAGAAAATGTTGTTGTTTCGCCTTTACCCAAAAACAATCCCATAATCGATCATAAGCTAAAAAACATTACTGTAAAATTAAGAGATAGCTTAGAACCCAACACTACCTATAGTATTGATTTTGGAAATGCTATAAAAGATATTAATGAAGGCAATGTTTTAAAAAACTTTATCTACTCATTTTCTACAGGTAAACAATTAGCTACTGGAACCATCAATGGTAAAGTTGTTTTAGCCGAAACAGGCTTAACAGATTCTACTTTAATTGTAGCATTATACAACAATATTTCAGATACAGCTATTTATACTTTAAAACCAAGATATATTGCTAAAATTAACGGTAAAGGATTGTTTGCCTTTAACAATATTGCAGCGGGGAAATACCATGCTTTTGTATTAGAAAATGATTACTCAAAAAGGTATGATGATAGCACTAAAACCTTTGCATTTCTAGATTCTGCTGTAATTATTGATACCAATAAATCCAATGCCTCACTACAATTTTATGCTTACCAAGAAGCTAAAAAAACAAGTAAATCAGTAACAAGCAAACCTAGTACATCAACAACTGTTAAAGAAGATAAACGATTACGCTATTCAACTAACCTTGAAGGTGGTATGTTTGATTTATTAAGTAAGCAAGTAAAAGTAGAGTTTAATAGAAAATTAAAATTTATTGATACAGCTAGTATTATTTTATATGATACCTCGTTCAAAAAAATTAGGAATTATACTATAGAAAAAGATACCAATTCAAAAAGCTTCTTTGTAAATTATGATTGGAAAGAAAATACCAGCTTTAAATTATTGATACCTAAAAATGCTGTAATAGATTCTAACTTGGTAACCTTGTTAAAGTCAGACACGTTAAAGTTTACCACAAAATCACAATCAGAATATGGCTCAGTGAAGGTTCGTTTTATGAATATTGATACAAGCAAAAAACCTGTGCTACTGATTTATCAGAACGATCAATTAGTAGAATCGGTTCCTTTAGTTCAAAGAGATTGGACAAGAAAATTATTTAAACCGGGAGAATATCTTCTTAAAATTTTGTTCGATAAAAACAATAATGGTGTTTGGGATGCCGGTAATTACAAAAAAAGATTACAACCAGAAATTGTGATTGATAAAAGTTGGAAACTACAAGTAAGAGCCAATTGGGATAATGAAACCGACATTAACCTGTAATTTTTTATTACGCATTTTTCTTATTCAACTCAATTAATTAATTAAATGCATTGTTTGAATTAAAACAATATATTTTATTTGATTGCTTATTTATTACAAAGAATAAATCCCCATTTTTTTGATTTTTTTTACGAATCTGCTTGACAAATATCATATTTTAGAGTAAAGTTGTTTTAGAAAACCATTTTACAGAAAATTGATATATAATGATTTCCATTTGTATTTGTGATGATTATGAGAAAAGTAGAGCCATAACCAAAAAACTACTTTCGGTGTATAAAGAAATACATATTGTTGCAGAAGCCGATTCTGGAACTGCACTTTTTTTATTACTAGAGAAAGGATTAAAAGTGGATATTGTTTTACTAGACATTGCCATGCCTGATATGAATGGTTATGAAGTTTGTAATAGAATAAAACAACATTTTCCTGATGTGAAAGTAATTGGCTATAGTGGTTTTTCAAAATCTGGAGCTGTTTTAAAACTACTCTTAAATGGAGCGATTGGCTTTGTAGAAAAACAAGTAAATGTTACTCCTTTATACGATATCATTATAGATGCTATTAGTTCACAATCTGTCATCAAAAATCAATGGGTAACACCTTCTCTACTGAAAGAATTTGAGAAGTACCAAAAACTGACTGACACTGATTTAAATTATGCTACAAATTATACCGATAAAGAAATACAAATAATACAATTGCTACAAAATGGTTTCACTTTTAGCGAAGTGGCTCATAGTTTAGGTAGCAGCGAATATGGTATAAGAATTATTTGCGATCAAATACTCAATAGTTTACCTCAAACAAAAATCAGTTCTAAAGTAACCATTCAAGAAAAACAGTTGGTTGAAAAAAAATAACACTGCTTTTCAATTGGAATATACAATGGGTAATATTTAGTACATTATAGAAGCATTAGATAGTTGCATAGCCTTACAACAGTACAAGTGTGCGACGCCACTGCAGCTGAACAAAGTTTGAAAAGCTTGTTCAATAAATATTTCCTTTTATTTTTTGATAAACGGTTTTACACAGATAATTCATATTGTGTACCTTACCTTTTTATAATTTATCATAATCAAAAAACAGCTTGCTTTAAGTAATCTGTTTCTTACAAACTAAATGCTGATGAAACGTAAAGATTTTTTACAAATGTCTGCTTTGGGTTTAGGTGCTTTGGTAATGCCATCAACAAATTTGTTCGCCAAAGAAATTGATGTGGCAGATTTACAAAATCCTGGCATGCCAACACAAGCCAAAAAGGCTTTGGCCGATGTTGCCTTAAACACTGCTAAAAGTAAAGGTGCTAGTTATGCCGATGTGAGAATTGGTCGTTACTTAAACCAAATTGTTGCTACCAGAGAAAACAGAGTTCAGAATGTATCCAATTCAGAATCTTTTGGTGTTGGTATTAGGGTTTTGGTAAATGGTTGTTGGGGCTTTGCAGCTACTAATAATGTTACCAAAGATGGTGTAGCAGCAACCGCCTTAAAAGCAGTAGCAGTGGCAAAGGCAAATGCTAAACTTATAACTGAACCTGTACAACTAGCTCCTCAAAAAGGTCATGGAGAAGTTACTTGGAAAACACCCATTGAAAGAAGTGCTTTTGATGTACCAATTAAAGAAAAAATTGATTTGCTTTTAAATGTAAATGGCATTGCCATGAAAGGTGGTGCTAGCTTTGTAAATTCTGCAATTTCATCATTGAATGAACAGAAATATTTTGCCTCTACTGATGGCTCTTATATTGATCAAGATATTCACCGTTTATTCCCCAACTTTAATATCACCAAAATAGATAGAGCACTAGGAAAATTTGAAACCATTAAATCGTTGAGTTCTCCTGTAGGAATGGGGTATGAATATTTAATGCCAACAGCAGCTGATAAAGTAAGTGGTGTATTAACAAGATATAAAAACAGATATGATATTTTAGAAGATGTGCAACAAGCTACCCAAGCAGTTGCTCAAAAAGTAAGTGCAAAATCGGTTGAACCGGGTAAATACGATTTAATTCTAGATCCATCACATTTATGGCTTACTATTCATGAATCTATTGCTCACCCAACTGAACTAGATAGAGTTTTGGGCTACGAAGCAAATTATGCAGGTACCAGTTTTTTAACCTTAGATAAATGGAAATCGAAAAACTTTAAGTTTGGAAGCCCATTGGTAAATGTTGTTGCAGATAAATTACAGCCTGGCTCTTTATGTAATATAGGCTTTGACGATGAAGGTGTTGAAGCTAAAAAATGGGATATTATTAAAGAAGGAATACTGGTAAATTATCAAGCCATTAGAGATCAAGCACATATAATAGGATTGAAAGAATCTCAAGGCTGTTGTTATGCCCAAAGTTGGGAAGATGTTCAGTTTCAGCGTATGCCAAATATTTCTTTAATGCCTGGAAAAACTCCTTTAAGTGTAGACGACATTATTAAAAATACCGAAAAAGGAATTTACATTTTAGGTGATGGTTCTTTTTCAATTGATCAACAACGTTACAACTTTCAGTTTGGCGGTCAAGCATTTTACGAAGTAAAAAATGGCAAAATTGTAGGTATGCTAAAAGATGTTTCTTATCAAGCAAATACACAAGAATTCTGGAATTCTTGCTCAGCAATAGCTGATGCCAATGATTACAGATTAGGTGGAGCTTTTAATGATGGTAAAGGACAACCAGGACAATCGAATGCTGTATCTCATGGTAGTTCTACCACTAAATTTACTGGCGTAAATGTGATAAACACAGCTAGAAAAATTTAGTTCTCGTTTTATTGTAAATACATTATTGATTAATGATTCATTAACAAACTAATTATGGCAATTTTAAATAAAGAAGAAGCTAAAAAGCTATTAGAGAAAGTGATAAAACTTTCTAAAGCCGATGAATGTGAAGTAAGCCTTAGTGGTAATGAAGGTGGTAACATTCGTTATGCTCGCAATGCCGTATCTACATCTGGAGATATTAGCACTTTAACACTTACGGTGAACTCTATTTTTGGTAAAAAAGCTGGCACAGCAAGCATTAACGAATTTGATGACGCTGCACTAGAAAGAGTAGTACGTAGATCAGAAGAGCTGGCACAATTGGCTCCAGAAAACCCAGAACGTATGCCTTTAATGGGGCCACAAAATTTTAAAGACGGTAATGGATATGTTGCTGCTACAGCTGCCATGACACCTGACCAACGTGCAGACCTTGCCGCAAAAAGTTTACAAGTTGCTAAAGAAGCAAAACTAGAAGCAGCAGGATTTTTAGAAAATACCACCTCATTTACAGCAATATTGAATTCAAAAGGATTATATGCTTACGATATTGATACGAATGTAATTTTTTCAGTAACTACACGTAATCAAGAAGGAACAGGATCTGGTTATGCCTCTAGAGGTTTTAATGATGTAACAAAATTAGACACCTTATCTGCCACTAAAATTGCTGCACAAAAAGCCAATAGTTCTGTAAATGCAAAAGCTATTGAGCCAGGAAAATATACGGTAATTTTAGAACCAATAGCAGCCACCTATATGTTAGAAAACATGTTTCGTGGTTTTGATGCAAGAAGTGCAGATGAAGGAAGAAGTTTTATGAGCAAATCTGGAGGAGGGAACCGTATTGGTGAACAATTAATGGATGAAAAAGTTACGGTTTATTCTGATCCTTTTCATCCTGAATTACCTGGTGCAACATGGAGTAGAGACGGCTTACCAATTGAAAAAATGACTTGGATAGAAAAAGGGAAAGTAAAAAATTTAAGCTATTCTCGTTTTTGGGCAGATAAGAAAAAAGTACAACCGGTACCACAACCAAGTAATATTATTATGGAAGGTGGTGATGGAGGTAGCATTGAAGAGATGATTAAAAGTACGGAACGTGGTATTTTAATAACACGTTTATGGTACATACGTTTTGTAGACCCTCAAACTTTACTATTAACAGGCCTTACAAGAGATGGAACTTTTTATATTGAAAATGGAAAAATAAAATATCCAATAAAAAATATGCGATTTAATGAAAGCCCTGTGATTATGCTGAACAATGTAGAATCTTTGGGAAAACCGGTAAGAAGCATTAGTGTAGAATCGAATAGAAGTTATTTGATTCCACCAATGAAAATTAAAGACTTTACATTTAGCTCTTTATCAGATGCTATATAATCTTTTGTTTATCATAAAAAAAGCTCGTTCAAAAAATTTGAACGAGCTTTTTTATTTGCATGTTTTCTTTATTCATTCTATAATCAAAAAATAATACAATAAGATGTATTAATTAATGTAAACTCACCACTCTAGTTATTTTCCAAGCTTGATTTTTATTTTCCCAAATAATCATAAAACGCCCCACTCTTGATGGTGTTCCAGCAGGTTCTTGATTATTGTGAAATTTATGTAATCCAACTTCCACAGCTCCATAATCTTTAATTGGATACACTTCAATACTTCCATTCACTAGTTCTCTAGTAACCTTACCACAGCTATTTTTATTGGTTGCTGCAACAATTTCTTGCTTCGAAGTCATAAGACCACCTTGGTCGTGATAAAATTCAATATTCTCAGAAAAGAAAGATGCATATTTTTCAATATTTACATTACAAGTATTGTAGGCACTAAAAAAAATACTATCTAATTTAACTATGGTATCGTATAACTGTTGATTATCTGGTTTGTAATGTTTAGTTAACTGATAACTCATTTTTTTTGAATTGGTACAACTCAAAAAAAGTGTGATACAACTAAGCAAACAAAACGTTTTGGTTATTGAATATTTCATTCAATTATTGATTGATGTAAGGTTAATAGAAATATCTACAGTAATAAATAAAAAAAATTAACTAAACAAATACTCTACATCTTCTCTAGTTAGGCTCTTCACAAAACCTTCATCATCTGTAATTAAATCTCTTGCTAATGCTCTTTTTCTTTCTTGAAGTTTTAGAATTTTATCTTCTACCGTATCGGTACAAATCATTCTGTAAGCAAATACATTTTTGGTTTGTCCAATACGGTGAGTACGATCTATTGCTTGCTGTTCTACAGCAGGATTCCACCAAGGATCTACAATGTATACATAATCAGCAGCAGTAAGATTTAAACCTACTCCACCTGCCTTTAATGAAATTAAAAACACCCTACAATCGTCGTTGTTTTGAAAGTTTTGTATAGCTTTTTCTCTGTCTTGTGCAGTGGTGCTTCCATCAAAATATTCATAAGCAACACCTAACTCTTTTAAACGCTCTTTAATTAAAGCCAACA
>JBMLQZ010000105.1:0-2070 GCA_049241285.1 Chitinophagaceae bacterium
TGATTTGCTTTGTTGATGCATAGCTTGGGTTTTTTACATGATTTTGAGCTATTAAACCATTACCTAAAAATAGTACAATTAATAGAAGAAAATATTTTGACATTTTTCTTGTTTTAAAATTTAGCAGTTATTTACATCTAAATAGGATTACCAACACGTTCACATCTTCAGTAAAAAACTAAGATATTTTATTGTATGTATTAAGCTTATAAAGAAGTGTTAAAGTGACTAATAAGCTAGTTGATAAGAAATTTTTCTAATGGTTTCCCATTAGAAAGAAGAAGTCATTTTATACAAACCACTTTTAAAATGTATACGCTACCTTTTTATTCTATAATTATTACGCCATTTCATAAAAGATTTTTCAACAGCTACATGTAGTAAATAGGCAAATGTTATAGTTGTAAAACACTTATTATATGCATTACGTTATCACTTAATTGAAAATCGTTTAATAAAAAGTGTGTAATTACCCCTTATGTATTAAATAAATGGTATAAAAAAGTGTAGCAATAAATTTTTATATATGCTTATTGGCACAGGAGATTCTAGTGATCACTCTGTGACAATTAATGCCAAATAATTTGTACATCTTTAAACAGATAATTATTTTCACTTACACTTAACTTTTTACCACTCGCAGCTGCTACATTTTTAAGATGAATTTCTTTGGTGATGATGTAAGGAAATTTTTGCTGATAGGCATCATCATTCATTTGAGGATTGAAGTTTGCAAAGATTGTAGGTCCTTTATATGAGATAGAAAAATTAGCATCGTTAATAACTAAATTTTCAATAGCAATATGTTCAGGCATATAACAAGTGTAACCAAAATCGTGTTGACCTGAATAAGCACCTCCAATTAAACTAACATTCGTTGAACTAGTTTTAGCAGGTGTAAAAATGCAATTGCGAATAATAAATTTTCCTTGCCAAGTGCTTCCATAATCTGAACGTAGATTAATAAATGTTGCTGCACTAACCGTAGTATTTTCTACAAGTAAAGTACCACTACCAATAGCATTAATTCCCATATGCCCTAAAATTGAATTACGTATTGTAGCATTGGCAACACCCATATGAGCATCGAACCTAGAAAAATAACAACTATCGTACAGTAAATTTTTGCTGTAGTTTGAGCCGAAAATTCCCCAGTATGTTTTATCGTTAATATTGTTAGATTGTTTACAATTAATAAAGGACACATTAAGTGCTCTATTTACTGTAATATCATAAGTACCCATTGAAACGGGCTTACCTGCAGATCCAATAGTTTGATACGTTTTATGACCTGTAAATAGGCAATTTCTTACAATTACATTTGAACAATCGTTTACCAAAATAAAACCACTATAAGGTGCACCTTGCTCTTCTTCACCTATAACAAAATGTTGTAATCCGTCAACAGTAACATTAGATCGTTTAATGAGTATGTTTCTATTATAGTACGTGTACTTTGATGCTGCTTTATTGGCAATTGTTGTAAAGCGTCCTCCTGATATGGTAAGCAACTTATCGTCTATTGGCTGTGCAACCATTTCTGTAATTTGATCAAAATCCCATATAATGGGCGTTTTAGCATCTACATTTCCTTCCTTATCAACCAAAAAAATATCAGTTTGAGAAGCCCCATTATTTTGATTAAGTCCATAACGAATGTACCGTTTGATATTGGCATTAGTAACTGTAATAATACAAGACGACGATAACTTTTGTGCAAACCCTTTTATCTGTTGTTGGTTTTGTTTGATAGAAGTTATTCCTGTAAGTTTAAATGATTGAAGTCCAGAACTAACCATAAAAACAGGTGTGCTACGGCTTTGAACATCTGTATCATTAATAATAAAAGATGCTTTGCCAAAATGCGTATTTGTTTGAATAATGGCTGTTCTTTGTTTTCCTCCAATATAATACGTAGCTTTTTCATTAGCCTTTACTACTAGACCATATTGATTTGCAAATGCATGTGTTGCTGCAATAGCATCTATATCATCTGTTTTACCGTCACCTTTTGCACCAAAATCCTCATATTTAACAAAACCATTTTTTTTGAATTCAAGTACGTCTTTG
>JBMLQZ010000106.1:0-4795 GCA_049241285.1 Chitinophagaceae bacterium
ACGTATATACAGCATGGTAGGTAAAGACTATGATTGTAGCCTAAATAAAAGTGCTCAGAAAAAAACCGAGAAGCCAGCAAAAAAACCAGATGATTATAATGTAAGGCAAAGTAAAATTGCTATTGGGTCTGGTGGATTATTAGGAAAGGGTTTCTTAAAAGGAACACAAACTAGAGGTAAATATGTGCCAGAACAACATACCGATTTTATTTTTACTAGCTTAGGCGAGGCATTTGGTCTTGCAGGTTGTGTTGTTTTTTTAGTTCTTTATTTCTTCTTATTACTAAGAATAGTAAATATTGCAGAAAAGCAAAGAAGCACTTTTAGTAGGGTATATGCTTACAGTGTTGCAAGTATTCTCTTTTTCCATATTTCAGTAAATGTTTGTATGACAATTGGTTTATTCCCCATTATAGGCATTCCTTTACCTTTAATAAGTTATGGAGGCTCCTCATTACTTGGCTTTACTATCCTGCTATTTATTTTATTGCGTTTAGATGCAGATAGACAAATGGTGCTACGTTAACAACTATTCCTCCTGATCAATAATCTTGAAAAGTATTTGATAATGATAATTATTCCGCTTTCTGAAGGAAGTTTCACAATTGATAAAACCAAAATATTTGTACCATTTAATCTTGATGCAGATAATTTACAACATAGGCCTATTGGAAGTTTGTTGGTTGAAGTTCAACCCTTTTGCATTATTACACCAAATGATATTATTGTAATTGATGCAGGATTAGGTTTTAGCAAAAACGGTCAATTACAAATTCATGAAAACTTGCATTCTAATGGCATTAATCCCAAAGAGGTTACCAAAGTTTTAATGAGTCATTTGCATAAAGATCATGCAGGAGGTATTAGTAAACGAAATAATTTGGGTAATTATGAATTGGCCTTTGAAAATGCCAATTACTATGTACAAAAGAAAGAGTTTGAATTTGCCATAGATGCTGGTTTTCCTAGTTTTATGAGTGAAGAAATTGGTGTGTTAGAAAAGAATCCAAAGGTAAAATGGTTAGATGGTGATGGATGGATTGATGAATGGATTGAATATAAAATTACAGGCGGTCATAGTCCTTTTCATCAAGTATTTTGGTTAAGAGGAGAAAATGAAACACTATTTTTTGGAGGAGATGATGCTCCACAACTACAACAAATGAAAAGCAAGTTTGTAGCAAAATATGATTATGATGGAAAAAAATGTATGGAATTAAGACAAGAATGGTGGCAACAAGGTTTAGAAGAAAATTGGAAATTTTTATTTTACCATGATATAAAAACGCCTGTTTATCCAGTTCAGCAATAAATGAATGACGAATTGCTGACAATAAAAAAGACCACAAATAGTTGTGGTCTTTTTTAATATAATGTAAGAAAATTAAGCTCTGAAGTGAGAGAAAGCTTTGTTAGCTTCAGCCATACGATGAATATCTTCTTTCTTTTTGAAAGATGCACCTTCACCTTTGCTAGCTGCAATAATTTCATTAGCTAATTTATCAGCCATAGTACGTCCATTTCTTTCACGGCTGTAACGAATTAACCATTTCATGCTTAAAGAAATTTTTCTATCAGCACGTACTTCTGTAGGAATTTGAAATGTAGAACCACCAATTCTACGGCTACGAACCTCAACAGCTGGAGTTACATTTGAAAGTGCTTTCTTCCAAATTTCATATCCATCTTCATTTGTAATTTTACTTACTTTATCTAAAGCGTCGTAAAAAATGGTAATTGCAGTACTTTTTTTACCATCCCACATAAGGTTGTTGATAAAACGAGTAACCAATTTATCGTTGTATTTTCCGTCTGGAGCTAATGGTAATTTCTTGGCTTGTGCTTTACGCATGACTTAAATATTGAAATATTCTTTTAAATTATTTTTTTGCCTTTGCTTTTTTCGTTCCGTACTTAGAACGGCTTTGCTTACGATCTTTCACACCGGCAGTATCTAAACTACCACGTACAATGTGATAACGTACACCTGGTAAATCCTTAACACGACCACCACGTATTAAAACGATAGAGTGCTCTTGTAAGTTATGACCTTCACCTGGAATGTAGGCAATTACCTCAATTTTATTAGTCAAACGTACTTTCGCAACTTTACGCAAAGCTGAGTTTGGTTTTTTTGGTGTAGTGGTGTAAACCCTGGTGCAAACACCACGGCGCTGAGGGCAGGCATCTAAAGCTCTAGATTTACTTTTTGCTCTGATAATTTCACGACCCTTTCTTACTAATTGTTGTATTGTAGGCATTCTAAACCTTTTATTTTTTTCGGACGGCAAAAGTAGCAGTCTTCTACATAAATTCCAAATTATTTAAACAGCTATTTTTATTTTTTCGTCAAAAAAGCCAAAAAACAAACTATTTCAATTAAATTTTAAACATCCAACCGTGTTTATCTTCAACCAAACTATATCTAATATTGTCTAATTCTCTTTTAATTGAAGCGGCAACAGTAGCTTTTTCAACATCAAAATGCATTTGAACACTATTGTAGCGTAATTCTTTAATCGGTGCTACAGTTGCAGCCGTTCCTGCACCAAATACTTCTGTAAAATTACCTTGATGGTAAGCATGAATTAATTCATCAACACTAATTCTTCTTTCTTCTACATGCATACCCATTTCTTTTAATACCGTAATGGCACTACCTCTTGTAACTCCTTCTAAAATAGTACCTTCTTCTAAAGATGGGGTAATTGCTACATTGTTTACAATGAAAAATACATTCATCATACCTACTTCTTGTAACCATTTGTGTTCAAAAGCATCTGTCCATAAGACCTGATCATAACCCAACTTTTTAGCTTCAACCGATGCTTTTAAACTTCCTCCATAATTTCCAGCATTTTTAGAAAAGCCAACACCACCTGGTGCTGCCCTTGTATATTTCTCTTCTACATAAATTTTCATTGGTTCTACAAAATAAGGACCAGTAGGGCTTAAAATTACCATGAATTTGTATGTTTCAGAAGGTTTTACACCTAAAATTGCATCAGTAGCAAACATGAACGGACGAATGTATAAAGAATGATCTTTTTTATTGGGAATCCAATTTTTATCAAGTTCAATCAATTGTCTCATGCCTTCAATAAACAATTCTTCTGGTACTGTTGGCATACACATTCTCTCCGCAGAAGTGTTAAAACTTTTAAAATTGTCATAAGGACTAAAAATAAACGCCTCACCAGTTTGATTTTTGTAAGCTTTTATACCTTCAAATATTGCTTGACCATAATGTAATGAAGCCAATGACGGTTCGAATAATAATGGTTGATATGGTTTAATTTCAATATTTTTCCATTCACCATTTTCGTAATCTGCTTCAAGCATATGATCGGTAAAAAATTTACCGAAAGGCAAATTGTCTAAATTAATATCGTTTAATTTGCTGCGTTCTACTTTCGTTATTTGTATGTCTGATGCTGCTGTCATAACACTTTAAATTTGATGCAAATAAACAAAAAAATAAAAACTAACAGTTGTTAATATTTTAGAGCAATAGTATGAGCTTAGAAAAAATTGAATTACCCGCTTTTTTATTGGCAGATATTTTTCAACATCATTTGGTGGAAGTGATTGAAAAAGATGCATCGGTATCTATTCAAAAAGAAAGTGTAGAAGTACCATTAAATATTGAAAAAAAGGCAACTTCTCCTGATAAAAAATGGTATTTAGGAAATAATGAAAAGAAAATTACCATCATTGTAAATGATGCTGATGCTGTTTATTTAAAAGATGAATGGTTACAGTTTTTATCAAATATTTTAGCTGCGTGCAAATTAAACTTAGGCGATGTTGCCATAATAAACTTTGCTCAATCTGAAATTGTGTTTAAGGATGTTCAAGAAAAATTGGAACCACTCCATTTAATAGTATTTGATGTTGCTTTAAGCACTTTACAAATTCCTTTTACCATTCCACATTATCAATTACAATCTTATAGTAATTGTCAGTTTTTAACGGCTCCATCTTTAGGTGAAATGTTGGGACAATCAGAGCAAGTTAAAGTTGAAAAAGCAAAACTTTGGGGTAGTTTAAAAAAAATGTTCAACATATAAAAAAGGTCAACCAATTCGGTTGACCTTTTAAATTTATTAATTTGATTATTTTGATGGATGATGGTGTTGTTTTTTCATACTTTCTAGTTTCAACAATTGCTCTTGTGTCAATACTTTTTTTAAGTTAGCTACCTGAGAATTTTTTAATTCATGTAATGCTTCTTTTTTGCTTTGCTTATCAAGGTTTTCGTTATTTATGATATTGTTCATGCTTTCAAAACCCTTATCTTGATTGGCTTTTAATGCTGCCACTTGTTTTTCATCTAAATTCAATTGAAGCCTCATTCTTTCAAGTTTTGCAGCAGCATGAACTTGCTTGTTCTCTTGCATTTTTTGTTTATGACTAGCAATTTTTTGCTTTTGCTCATTGGTAAGCAAACTATTCATTTTTGTTTTTCTTTCTTTACTTAATTGTGCAGTTTTCTTTTTAAATTCTCCCAAGGTTAACTGGTCGGTTTTCTTTAGAGTAACCATTTCTTTTTTATAGTTTTCTTGTATTGCTTTTACTTGCTTCTTTTGATCTTCACTCAATTGTAGCTTGTGTATTGGCTTATGATGCTTGCCTCTTTTTTTATGTAACTGTTCATGATGTTTTCCTTTGCTTTGTTTTCCGCCAACATGTTTTTGTTGTGTTGTTACAGGTGCGTTTTTTGTAATTGGTTGAGCTTCTTGTGCAATGCTAAAATGCAAACAAGTAAATAGTATAATACTTGTTAATAGTGACT
>JBMLQZ010000107.1:0-1878 GCA_049241285.1 Chitinophagaceae bacterium
CATTGAGTTTATGAAAGCTCTTACGGATTCAAGGTACGCATCCAAGCTGAAGTGAAGTCAATAGATTTTGTAAAAAAATGATAACGTATATAGATTAGGGTTAGCATTTTTTAAACTCATAATTAAAAGAAGCGATGAAAAAGTTTTTAAATATAGCGGTCATCATTCAAACATTGAATGATACAAAGTACTTGGATTTAACACTGCAATCATTACTCACCCAAACGATACATCTTGATAATTTTGAATGATATTATTAGAACACAATACTTCCATTGCTGAAGCTACATTGTTTGCTGGTTTTATACCATTAGCCCAACTTACGCAATTGGAATTAAATGCTTGTATGCTCACATCATCTATACGAAAAGTTGTTGCTAAATTGTTGTTATTAGTGAAACCATCAAAAAACATTACAAATTGAGTATTGGTTTGTGTAACTGTAACATCCTGAGAAAAAAATGAATAACCAGAGCTGTTATTAAGGTTTGTAATTCTTTTTAATGGCACACGATTAGATGGGTTTGCATCTTCATAAATTGCTACATCGCAAATATCATTTTGTTGTGAAGTAGTTGTTTCATCTGATGTAACATAATACCAAAATGAAATACGAATAAAAGTTGTATTAGATGGAATAATGAATTTCTGAGATAAAGTACCACTTAAATTATTTCCTTTTGTGCCATTAAAATTAGCGAGATAAGCATAGCTTGGGGGTGTATGATAATTAGTAAAACGATTATCATACTGGAAATTACCTGAAGCACCCCATTGGTAATTTTGAATTGAGAAAGAATTATTTTGTAGCAGTTCTGTTTGAGCAAATCCTTTGTTAATAAGCATTACAAAGAATAAAAGAAAAAAAAGGTTAATCTTCTTAGGGTAAAAAATATTCATAAAAGAACTATTTGTTGTAAATCTAAAGGAAAAAAGAAATACCAAATAAGCTGAATACATAAATCTTACAGTAAAACTTAATATTTTTTGAATAATTGGATTTGCTTTTTACTCAATTGAAACTTGGTATAGGCAATTTTCTGATTTTTTTTTACGTATTAAGTTACTCGTGTTAAAAAAAAACTGTTTTCTTAACACGTTAATATGCACGTGTTAGGATTTAAGTAAAATTAATTACATCAATATTCCCAATTAATGTGGCTTACTGGTAAACTATTTAACTCTTTCTTTAATTCTTTCCAGAATGGTAGAAAATTATTCATATAAGCAATGAAACGCTGGTTGTGGTGGCGTTCTAACAAGTGTGTCATTTCGTGTACTACAATGTATTCTAAACAGGTAATTGGCTTTTTAATAAGTTCTAAGTTTAACCAAATTCGTTTTGCTTCGATGTTGCAAGTACCCCATTTTGTTTTCATTTTTTTTATGGCAAATTCATTTACATAAACCTGCATAATAGGTTGCCACTTTTGCACCAATATTGCTACCTGTTCTTTTAATTTATCTCTATACCAAGTGTCTAAAATTTCTTTCCTTTTTTGAGTATCGGTATTTGGGCGTACATACAAAACAATTTTACTGTGCTTTAAAATTACTTTTGGCTTTGCATCTTCTTCAATAATTTTTAGTAAATACCTTTTGCCTAAATAGTAGTGGCTTTCTTGTGTAATAAATTCTCGTGGTGATTCTCGTTGCTGACTTGTTAGTTTTTTTTGCTGTTGCTTTATCCAACTTAGTTTTGAGATAGCATATATTTTTATGGTTTCTAAACTCATTCTCAATGGGGCAGCAATTTTAACCCTGCCATTTGGTGGGTAAACTGATAGATGGATATTCTTAATATCTTTTTGAATAACCTCTACATTGATTGTACCTAATTGAAATTGGACCATATTTAATATTCTGCTTGTTGTTTTA
>JBMLQZ010000108.1:0-2736 GCA_049241285.1 Chitinophagaceae bacterium
AAATTTGGTTAGATTATAACCCTATTAGAAGAACAAATTCTGCTTTATATGGTGTAGATAAAGAAAGCAGTTTGTGGAATGAAATTGTTAATCAAACACGTTTAAAAGGGCAAGCAACATTAGACTTTTTTGCAGGGTATAGTTATAAACTACCTAGAAAAAAAGGTGCTAAACACAATGAATTTATTGTATTTAATGTTGGCATCAACAATATTTTAAACAATCAAAATATCATCACAGGTGGATTTGAACAATTACGTTTTGATTTCGATGCAAAAAATGTAAACAGATTTCCTCCTAAATTATTTTATGCTTATGGAACCAATTTCTTTGCAAGCATAATTTATCGTTTACAATAATTTCCAATTACAAAAATTTTATCTTCATTATATGAAAACGCAAAAAAATATTATCATTACTTCGGCTTTTTTTATAGCACTTTTTGTTGCTGTAATAGCTTGTAATAAAAAATTCGATCAACCAGCTGCACCAACAGATCCTACAGATTTAGTAGCGAATACTACTATCAAAGATTTAAAGGCAAAACACACTGTTTTTGGTGCATACGATACTATTGATACCGATATTGTAATATCTGGTGTTGTAATTGCCAACGATAAAAGTGGCAACATTTATAAAAACCTATACCTTCAAGATGCAACAGGTGCATTAACATTATTGTTAGATGCAAATAGTTTGTACGCTACTTATCCAGTTGGTCGTAGAGTTTTTGTAAAATGTAAAGGTTTGCATTTATCAGATTATAATAGAATGATTCAATTAGGGGTTAAAGCTATTATTAGTGGAAGTCCATCTTTAGAAGGTATACCTGGTGGGTTAATTTCAAAATATTTAGTAGGTGGTTCTAACAATAACACGTTTAATATTAAAACGGTTACAGTATCGCAATTAACTACCAATATGCAAGATGAAAATTTGGGCAATTTAATTCAGCTAGAGAATTATGAATTTATTAGAGGTGATACAGCTAAAACCTTTGCAGATATTTCTCAATATAAAAATTCAGCAAACTTAACCATCAATGATTGTAGTGGAAGTGCTTCTGCAATCATTATTCGTTCAAGTGGATATTCAAATTTTGCTTCTGCCAAACCACCAAAAGGTAAAGGAAACATTGTTGCTGTGTATACTACTTTTGGTACTACAAAGCAGTTAGTTTTAAGAGATACCAGCGATATTAAGTTTAAAGGAGAAAGATGTAATTTTTATGAAGAAGATTTTCAATCTTATCCTACTAGCGGTAACGTAATTGCAGGATGGAGAAATATTGCTGAAACTGGCGACGTGTTATTTAGAATGTCTGCTTTTAGTGGAAATATCTTCCCATTAGTTTCTGCATTCGCTTCTGCCACATTAGCAACTACCAATATTTCAACTTGGTTAGTTTCACCAGATATTACTTTACCAACAGGTGTTTCTCCTAAGTTAACCTTTACTTGTTCTAGAAGATACCCTGCTGGAACTTTTAAAGTGTATGTATCTACAAATTTTACCGGCACAAACGTTTCTACTGCTACTTGGAATTTAATTACTACAGTTCCTGCTGGCTCGTCAAATGCATTTACGCCTTTTGATTTATTCGGACCATTTAATTTAGCAACCTATGCTGGTCAAAAAATTAACATTGGTTTCCGTTATGAAGCTAATGCTGGAACAACACCTAATACTGTTGGAACTTACGAACCAGATGATATTAAGATTACCAGAAATTAATTTTCAATTTCATATTACCTCAAAGCCATCTAATTTTAGATGGCTTTTTTCTTGTCAACCTGTCAGTAAAATCTACATGGTATTTAGTTTGATAAGTAGGCTTAAACAGTTTTACATACTGTTTTTTCTATTTTTCTGAATAAAAATTACACATAAACATTCAAGTTATGCAAAAAGGACAGATAAGGGTTGAAACAGAAAATATCTTCCCGATTATTAAAAAATTCTTGTACAGCGATCATGAGATTTTTTTACGTGAATTGGTTAGTAATGCCGTAGATGCTTCTCAAAAAATAAAAACTTTATCTGGTATTGGTGAAGCCAAAGGCGATTTAGGCGATTTACGCATTGACGTTATTTTAGATACCAAAGAAAAAACCCTAACAGTTCAAGATAAGGGTGTCGGTATGACAAAAGAAGAGGTAGATAAATACCTTAACCAAGTTGCTTTTAGTGGTGCCGAAGAGTTTTTAAATAAGTATAAAGATGCTAATATTATTGGTCATTTTGGATTAGGCTTTTACAGTTCTTTCATGATTAGTGATAAAGTAGAAGTGTTAACACAATCTTATCAAAATGATGCTGCTACGGTATTTTGGAGTTGTGATGGTAGTCCAGAATTTGAATTATACGAGGTTGAAAAAAGAGAACGTGGTACTAAAATTATCATGTATGTAAACGAAGAAAGTAAAGAGTTTTTAGAAGCAAGCAGAATAAAATCGATATTAGAGAAATTCTGTAAGTTTTTACCAATCCCTATTTTCTTTAGCGAGGCTGGAGCAAAGGAAGAAGATATTAAACAGATTAATAATCCAAACCCGATTTGGACAAAAAAACCAAGTGACCTTAAAGACGAAGATTATCAAAATTTCTACAAAGAATTATATCCTTTTAGTGAAACACCTTTGTTTTGGATTCATTTAAATGTAGATTATCCGTTCAATCTTACAGGTATTTTGTATTTCCCTAAAATTAAACAGAGCTACGAAATACAAAAAGATA